>DAIQOU010000523.1:0-3574 GCA_036787725.1 Bacteroidales bacterium | reverse complement strand
TTCTCGGATTTTTTTGGTTTTTTATCGGAAAAAAAAGACCTTTGCCTAATCGAATTTTTGCCGGTCTCTGTATAATACTGTTCGGAATACCCGGATTTATTGCGAGTTTACTAATCAATTAAAATAACATGTATGAAAAAGTATTTTTTATTATTTATTGCCGTACTCGGTTTTATTGCCTGTAATAACAAGAATACCTCACAGGAAGACACAAAAACACAACCGGAGGAAACGGTAAAATCTGCCGCAAGTGTAATCGAACTGGATAAGCTGTTGGCACAAGCAGAAGAATATGTAAATAAACCCGTAACCGTAAAAGGATATGTAACACATACTTGCAAACATGCGGGACGCCGGTGTTTCCTTACCGGCGAAAGCCAAGAATATACTGTACGGGTCGAAGCTAAAGGCAAAATCGGAGGTTTCAACCGCGAATTGATCGGTTCCGAGATTGAAGTAACCGGGACATTGCATGAAAAACGATTGAATCCGGACGAAATCGCTCAAATGGAACAATCTATTGAAGAAAAACGAATTAAAAACGACGGTTCGGAAGAAGCATGCGATGCCGAAACCGCCAATATTCAAAAGATGAGAGAATGGATGAAAGAACACGGAAAAGATTATTACGCTATATATTACATTGACGGAGAAGACTATCATGAAGTCGGCCAATAAAGTAAAAAAATACTTTCGCATCATTCATCGAAATTTGGGATTCCTGATGACCGGCATATGCTTAATATACGCGGTCTCGGGAATTCTGCTTAACCATATGAAAGGATCGGATCCCGCCTACAAAAGCGTTGAGGAAACGTTGCAATTCGAAAAAAATTTATCTCAAGAAGAAGTCATTTCGTTATGGTCCGGTAAAAATAATCTCCCGGAACTGAAAAAAGTATTCAAAGAAGGAGATTCCGGATACCGTCTGATGTTGGACGGAGGAATCGGAATTTACGACAAGCAATCCGGACTGTTGCAATACGAGCACCACTCCAAAAGGCAATTGATCTATTGGATCAATAAATTGCATTATAATAAAATACAAGGGTGGACCTGGATGGCGGATTTATTTGCCGTCTCGTTGATTTTCTTTGCCATATCGGGACTGGTAATGGTTTCCCGGAAAAACGGCATCTTGGGCCGGGGAAAATGGTATTTATTGGCCGGAATTTGTATTCCCGTTATATATATATTGCTAAATTAATTCAGATTTTCAAGAATTACTGAAATATATAAAGCCACTTTGCAGCAAAATGCAAATTCATTTTGCTGCAAAGTGAAAAAACACTAAAGTCGAAGGTGTCGTTTCAATCTCACATCTCTTCTTTCCATCTTTCGTGCCTTCTTCTTTTCTATCTTATCGGAGCCGATAACTGATACCGATTGTTCCGTATATATTATTCATGGTGAATTCAATGGGATTACTTCCTTTATAAAAATACGGAATCAATCCCCAACTTAGGTTTCCGTAAATACCCAAGCGTTCCGTAAGCTTAAACTCGCCTCCGCCTAACAGACCGAAGTCGTAGTCCCGGACATCATCACTAAAATCAAAATTAGCACCTTCCCCGTCTATTTCCTGTTTTTGTCCGGTAGGTGTATCTATCCGGATATAACCGTCATTTACATTTCCGTCAAATGTGGAAGAAAGTGTTTTTGCTGCATAAATACCCAGTTTCAACCGCCACTTATCATTTACACGATATGTTCCGTAGATGGGAACCGTTAAATAAGTTGTATTCACATTCGTCATGTTCTTACCAACGAAATATCCGGTCAACTTATCTCCTCCTTCAGCCAACACAACACTGGTATGCATATATTTTACTTCATCCTTTACCCGCATTCCTTTCCAATCGATCGCAACGCCGGCACCCACTCCCCACTTTTCATGGGCAGAATAATTAAAATTTATACCCGCCTGAGGATTAAATTTAGGATTATAACTGTTTATTTTTCTTACTTCAGCAGGAAGAGGTATAGGCGCAGTAGCCCCAATATTATACCCCAATACAAAATTCACCTCCAATATCTTTTCCGGTTGTGCAGACAGGTTACAATAGAATACAGATAAAAGAAACGAAATAAACACACAATATTTTAGTTTCATAATAATATTCTTTAAAAAATAGGATCGCATATAATTTCCAGATTATCCACAATAAGCTTACTTCCGACCGCTCCCTGGTATTCGTTACCGTCTTTGCTCGAAGAACACACCACCGTAAGCCGATAGTCATACTTATTATAATCGGGTTCTTCTTTATATTCAAAAGGAATAGAAAAACGAATAAACCCGTTTTTAGCTTCGGTCTCGGTCACATGTTCGGAATTGGCTTTCCACTCCGCTTTTCCGATTACACGCTCGGATGCCAAGATGGATTCTCCATCTAAATATTCCGCATCCGGAGAAGCGCCTTTTGTCACCCTAAAAATGGCTGCATACATAGACATGGAATCCACCCGGTTTGGAATCACGTTTCCGTCCGGACCGGTAAATACTTCTCCCGGTGAATATTTATAATATCCGTTAAACAAGGAAGGTTTGCCTTGTTCTTTATTATGAACTTGCCCCAATCGTAACGATTTCAAAGGATTGGACATATTGGCAGAAAAATTTCCCCTAAACAAAGAACCGGCAAAAATAGGATAATTATTACCGAAGACAACTGCCCCTTTTATGGTCTGCAACATGGCAGCATACTCTCCCGAAACACAATCTGTTGTTTTATCGGTAGGATAATGATCTAATTTAACAATGTTCAAGGCTACCAATACTGCCAATCCGGAATTGGCATTACTCCAAAGCAAATCGCCTAAAATAGGATGAACAGCCTTTCCGACCCCGGAAGTAGTCCAGTCTTCAAACTCATGTTTCAAGCTGATTTTAGAGACAACACTTACGGTATAATCCTTATGATAGGATCTGTCTTCAGCGGTTACTTTGTAAATTACGGTTTTACCTCCGGAAAAATCCATGACACTACCCGATGCGGGTTCAACTTGTGCACCCGGCGTAACTTCCACAAGAGGAGCCAATCGGGAATAATCGGCATTATCCGTCACTACCAATTGGATAGAATTTTCAGAAATTCCCCGGGTAATAAAAGCATCATCTTCTATATACATGTCGAGGATGTCTGCTTCCCGATTCAAAGGCTCATCCTGGATACATGATACAAAAACAAAGACTAGAATACCCCATAAAATAAAATTTACTTTCATACGTTATTTTTTTATTTTTTATATAAGGTTGTACAGAACTTAAACTTACACGAATTAATGTTTTTCTAACGAAGAGTGAAAAAATAACCGTGCTCCGTTGATGTAAATCTGCGGTTTCAGTTTATCCCGGTTACCGGTTCAACTTCGTTTCAGAACTCATTATGTTACACAAATATATCAATGACATACTGCAATAAGGTTAATCCTTTTACCTGAAAATCAAGTTACCTCCACTAATCCATCCCCAAAACCAATCAAGATTTATTATCTGTTAAGAACACCCCAAAACTCCGGACAAAAATAAGGTTTATTTTAACACTTCCGGCAATATAAATATTAAATTTTA
>DAIQOU010000076.1:2417-13413 GCA_036787725.1 Bacteroidales bacterium | reverse complement strand
TACTTTATGGATGGTACCCGACTCTTTACGCCCCGATAACACTATACTTTCTCGCACATTGGAGTAAAACCCCGGTGCTGTAGGAGTATAATTCTTAAAATCTTTGGTAGTTGTACTGTAAATAATTTCTCCTTCGTCTTTAACAGCGGTCCAGATAATTCGATATTGACCTTTTTCTTTATCCGGTACAATTTCGATATTAAGACAATTTTTAGCCGGGACATACGTATAGGATTGACGTCCCCAAACAGCCAAATCATCGGAAGCGGCATGGGCAAATACACCATCACGTTCATTCAAGGTCCACATACAATGCCACTCCCCCGTTGCATCTCGAAACAAAAACGGGTCTATCATCCGTTTTTCGGCTCCCCACCGTCCGTAATCGGAACGAAGATAACTGTACTCCGGTCCAATGGGATGCCAGGTTTTACGATCCGTACTCCATGCAAAATGAAGACCGTTTCTCCCATCATTTTTAGAAGTCCCGTAGGAAAAAAGAAACATGGAATCCGGTTCATTCAGTATGCCGGCCTGTAATGTTCCGACTAAAGAAAATAAGATTACACACGATAACAAGAATGTTTTCCTCATAATAAAATAATATTTTAATTCTGCTATTTCAATTCAGTTCTCAAAATTACATTAAAGTTTCATAACCGCGAGTCTTCCCTCTGTAAGAATCGAATTATTCTTTCAGTAACCGAACTTCCGCAATTTTAGCAGTGTGAGAATCTTTGTGTGCAACCAGTCGAACCTCATAAATATCCTTCATTTGCTCACTTTCCGGTAGGGGACATACCAATACCGAAGTCCCTTTCCCCTCTCCGGTCATATAAAAAGATAATACCTTTTTGCCATTGATCAAGATATCAAAGTTGCGGGAACGATCACGATTCAAATACTTTACATATAAACTCCGGGCTTGTTTATCCGGATTTTTCAACTGATAACCAAACCAACCGCCGGCTTCTCTCCAATGAATATCTTCCGTAAATCCGGTACGAGATCCTTCCGATTTAATAAAATGATCGGATTCGGGTTGCTGCTCACCGCAAATTACTTTATCCAATGTAATGGCATCCAATGCAATCCGTTCACGCTCTTCCATCTCCATCCGTTGTTGCAACTCCCGAGCCTCATTCTCGGACGCTTGCGGCCAATAAACAATATAACGGGAATCATGCAGTCGAAAGAAGGGGATCAATTCCATCCCGTCTCCATATTTATCCGGAAATAATCCGGAAAGTCTGAATGTCAACGATTTTCCTTCAACAGGCTTCACCAGGGAAGTCAATTGTTCCGGTTCCGATACTATAATCGGCATATCCTTAAGCGGGATTCTTGTTCCGTGAGCAATATGTCCTCCCCTGCTGTCATCGGCAAAGAGTCCTTTCATATCTTCTGTCCCTGATTTTGCGGCCAGCACGATCGGCCCGTAGAAAAAAGAATAATAACCGGACTTGTCCGGCAATTGCTCTACGGTTAAGCGCATCGGCATTTCCATGACTACCCGATCTCCTTTTTTCCATGATCTGCTAACAACAACATATCCGCTCTCCCGACGTTCTGCCGGATATTCTTCTCCATTAACCGTTATTCGTAAACTTCCTTCTTCCACCCACGCCGGATATCGCAATTGCAAAGCAAATTCCACAGGTTTTGCCGGATTGACAATTAACTCGGTAGAAGCCTCATCCGGAAAAGAATTCTGTTGAATAATTTCCGTATTCTTCTCTTTCCATTTCAATCGTGAAGGAATAAAAAGATTGACATATAATTCATTATCCCCATAAGCATAAATCATCTCTCCATATTTCGAATGGTTTTCCAAGCCCGAGCCCACACAACACCAAAATGATGTTTGCGGCTGAGAATAAACTCGATAATGACCCGGCCTCATTTGTGTAAAATAAACGAAGCCGCCTTGTTCCGGATGTTGAGTAGAAAGAATATGATTATACAACGCACGTTCATAATAATCAATATAATTTATATCTTTCGATGTTTGGTAAAGCATTTTGGACAATCGAAGCATATTGTATGTATTACATGTCTCCGGTCCTTCAATGCCACTGATCATCTCGGAAAAATTATCGGTAGGATTGAAATGTTCTCGCGTACTGTTTCCCCCAATACAGACCGAACGATTTTCTACAACCGTTTCCCAAAAGAAACGCGCTGCTTCGGACCAATCTCGGTTTCCATCCAAATCGGCAATACGCTTAAATCCCAAGACCTTCGGAATTTGTGTGTTTGCATGCATTCCGGTCAACCGGTCTTCATGCTTCAATAAAGGGTCTAATAAAAAACGATGACAAAACCGATGTGCCAAATCCAGGTATTTCGGGTCTCCGGTGATAGCGGCTACATCTGCAAATGTTTCGTTCAAGCCGCCGTGTTCACTTCGGAGCATATCCTGCATTTGTTCTTCCGTTAATTGAGATACCAGTTGAATCGCCCAATCCGTCATTTTAATCAGCATTTCTTTAGCCAACTCACTCCCGGTATATAAATAAGCATCCCTTAATCCGGCATAGGTCTTATGAATATTATATAAAGGCACCCATTTATCATTCAAACTGAATCCACCTGCACGGATATTGCCTTGACGGATCTCTTCCCATACCGCTTTTCCTCCGGGTACTCCTCCGATATATCCGTTCCCATTGGCATCTTGTACCCGTTTAAGCTCTTTCAGCATATAATCCAAACGTTTCTTTATTGCTTTATCTCCCGTCGATGCATACATCAAAGCCAATCCCGAGAGATAATGTCCGCCAATATGTCCGTCCAATCCGGTATTTTCCCAATTGGTATAACTCTCGGCACGGGGTTTCAAGCCGGCTTCCCGAACAAACGGAGCCAGTAAACGATCGGCATCCAAAGCCAATAAATACCGGTTATTCATTTCTTGGGCATGCTTAAACGGACTGTCCGACAACTCTACATCTCGCAGTTCAAAATAATGAATTCGGTTCGGGAGTTGCGCCGACCCCGACCATACAAGAAAACAAGAAAACAACAATAAAAATAATTTCTTCATAATATACACTTAACTTTACAGATTATTTCGCAACAGCAAAAATATTACATTTAAGTGTAAAAACAACACTCGATAGTGCAAAATATCATGATAAGGTTTCAGTGGAACCGGAAATCTACCTTTTTGGTCTATTTTTCCTCCATTTCCAACGCTCTTCTCCTCTCTATCCCATTCGATTAACCCAATCCGTAACGTTTCATTTTATTAAATAGCGTTTTCCGACTGATATTTAATTCTTTTGCAACAAGCGTTCTGTTAAATTTATGCTTGGTCAGCACCTCTTGAATCAATTCTTTTTCGGCACGCGCGCTTACCTCTTTCATATTCCGATCACCGAAATCTTCTTTATCGGACAAATCCGGTTCTTCGGCAGCTTCATATCCCCTTACCCGCAATGGAAGTTCTTCCGTTCGGATCACTCCATCCAACGAAAGGATCATAGCACTTTGAATGGCATTTTCCAAATCACGAATATTCCCCGGCCATTCATAATGAATTAATTTATCCATTGCTTCCCGGGAAATACTTCGAATATGTACGCCCTGCATTTTATTATACTTTTCAATAAAATGATCTGCAAGCAGTGGAATATCTTCTTTCCGTTCACGGAGGGGAGGGACCGTGAGAACAAACACATTTAAACGATACAATAAGTCCATTCGAAAATTACCCTTCTTCACTTCTTCGTCCAAATTACGATTGGTCGCTGCAATAATACGTACATCTACCGGTATTGTTTTTTTACCGCCGATACGGGTTATTTTTCCCTCTTCCAATACCCTCAACAATTTTACTTGTCCTTCCGGCGGTAACTCTCCCAACTCATCCAAAAACAACGTCCCCCCATGGGCACGTTCAAAAATTCCCGGATGCATTTCTTTAGCATCCGTAAATGCTCCTTTTTCATGACCAAACAATTCCGATTCGATCAGGGAGGGCGGGATCGCTCCGCAGTTAACCGCTATAAAAGGGCCTCCGGCCCGCTTTCCAAATGTATGTATCGCTCTTGCTAGCAATTCTTTTCCGGTACCGCTCTCGCCATGTATAAGAACGGTGGCATCGGTCTCGGCCACCCGCCGGGTCCGGGCAATTAATCGTTTCAGGGAAGCCGACTCTCCCACAATGGATCGATCTCGTTCGGATAATTGCAATTTTAATACGTTAATTTCATCTTTCATCCGGCTGTATTCTACGGCACGACGGACTGTAAGAACCAATTTGTCATTATCAAACGGCTTTTCTATAAAATCATACGCTCCTTTCTTTACAGCATCCACTGCCATGGAAATCGATCCGAAAGCCGTTACCATTATTACTGCGCTTTCGGGTCGGACTTTTTTTACATGTTCCAACACTTCCATTCCGGAATAGAAAGGCATTTGTTGATCCAATAAAATAACATGCGGATGGTATTCGGAAAGCAAATCGATTGCTTCCTTGCCATTCTCCGCCATATTGACATCATATCCTTCTCCTTGCAACAACAAACCGATCACTTTTCGGATTCCCGGCTCATCATCCGCTACCAGCACTCTTATTTTCTTATTCATTTCAACGAGGTAATTTTATTCTGAAACATGTCCCTTCTCCCGGTTTACCGCTTACTTCAACATCTCCTTCATGTTGTTGGATAATACCGTAAACGATAGCCAAACCCAAACCGGTGCCTTCTTCTTTAGTGGTAAAAAACGGATCGAACACATTCTCTAACTCTTCTTCGGCAATTCCTTTTCCGGAATCTTCAAACGTAATCATTAAATAAGGAATACCGGTCATTAAATCAATACCGGATTCCATACCGATAATTAATATCCGAGCAGAATCCCCTTCATTTTCAGCCATTGCATCCACTGCATTCAAGACAATATTCAATACTGCTTGCTTCAATTGTTCCATATCGCCGGTAATGACAGTATCTTCCGTAAAATATTCAAACTGAACCTCTACCTGTTGTTTTTTGAGGGTAGAAGCAACCAACAATAAAGTACTGTTGACAACTTGTTGCATGTCTACTTCGGAAAGATTCAATTGAGAAGGACGTGCAAAAGAAAGCAAATCCCTGAGAATCTTATTAATCCGTTCCACTTCATTGATTACTTCGCGGATCATCTCCTGTTTGGCCGGATTACCTTCAAAATCGGAGGACAAATACTGAATCGTACTTCTTATGGAAGTAAGCGGATTCCGAATTTCATGAGCGGCACCGGCTGCCAGTTCTCCCAACGTGGCCAGGCGATCGGCCCGATACATTCGTTTAATCCGGTCACGCTGCAATTCATACAACGAAGCGTGTTCTATTGCAAACGCCGCCTGATCAAACATAAAAGACAATAACTCGATTTCATGTTCGGAATAAGAAGTTCCGTTTTTTTTCTTTCCCAAAAACAACATTCCGCTGATGTGATTCATGATCTTAAGCGGATAAATCAATTCCACTTTCAGCTCTTCCAATATCTTTTTTTCTTCCGCAGAAAAATAAGCCACGATATCGGGATGTCGTGAAAGGATCAACTCTTTTTCGTTTACCGACAACCAGCTGATCAACCGGTCTTTTACGGTAAAGGACACCGACATCTTTTTTAAAGCTTCTTCCGGTTTGTACTTTCCGATGTTTTTATCCAACAAAAAGATATGAATAAATTCAACATCACACACTTGCCTGATCTTTGACTTAAAGTTATTTAAGAGCAAAGACTTATCCACCATAAGCATCAATGAACGATTGAATTCGGAAAGCATCTGCCAATCCGGTGAAAGTTCTTTTTTACGAGAACTGCGATTTTTGAATAACCCCATATCCTTACCCGATCTTTATTTGAGATAAGCAAAGATAATAAGAAACCGGTTTAATTTTCCGGGGCAGCATGATTTATTGGGAGCTTTCTTTCGGTTCGGTTTCATACCGGTTGTGATAATCTCCGCTTTCCAAGTCCCGGAAGGGAAGCCTTGATACATAACCGTCGGAAATGCCGGAAGGGGCTTTTTCGAACCGCAAATTTCGCTTTCGCTCTACATGCGGTTAAGCATGATTTCGTCCCTTGCGGGACTTATTGCAGTCTTGTTTTCCTGCAGCCGCAGGCTGCGTAGCTTTGCAGGCAGTGCTTCAGCCACTGTATAAAATCGGTATTCTCCTCTCGAAGGCCTCCGAACGAGGCCAACAAACAACCCGGTCAGCCACCTGCGGCGGCTTTATGCAGAGAGAGGTAAAATGTGCATAACCCCGAGTGCAACTCGGGCAGTAAGATATCAAAGCGAAATGAACTCCCGAAACGGCTTTAACCCCTTCGGGGTTGGTGTGAGTGAGGATTTGTATCTGCCCCGGGTTTCACCGCCGAAAGTAAGAAAAGATAAAATATTTCAGTAGATCTCTACCACATTATTTCGGATGGTATATTGAAAACGATTGCCGGAAGCCATTATGTCCAAAATATCATTTATATTTTCATATCTTTCAAAGAAGCCGTAATACCGTTCGGTTTTCAACGATTCCCGTTTCACCTTTATTATTATATCATACGTCCTTTCGAGTTCCTCTATAATTTCCCCCAGCGGCAGATCATCAAAATGGAATCCTCCTTCTTTCCAAACCATATATTTTTTCACATCGGTTTTCTTTTTAACATATTCTCCGGAAGTTCTGTCCAAGATGATTATTTCATTAGGTGTCAGTTTGTAATTATCCAAATCAAACCGATCGGAAGAAATGGCAACAGAACCTTTCTGCAATGAAATTTCTATATTTCGTTCTTTATAAGCCCTCACATTAAAGACGGTTCCCAATACACTGATATTCATATCTGCGGAAGAGACTACAAATGGTTTCTTATTATCTTTTGACACTTCAAATATAGCTTCTCCTTCCAATTCTATGCATCGGTCTTTCTTTCCAAAATCACCGGAGTATTTCAATTTCGAACCGGAATTCACCCACACTATCGAACTGTCGGGCAAGGTAACCGATATCCGACTGCCGGGAGGCACCTCCACTAAAAAAGGTTCCGAACTTTGTGGTTGTCGGGAAAAGAAAAAAGAGAATATTATAAGAACCAAGGCTACAGCTGCAGCAGAATAATAAAAAACGGGAGATAAAGATCTTCTTTCGGATTTCGCGGGCGAACTTCCCAAGTATCGATCTTTGAACTCGTCCCAAGCTGTGTCCTCTTGAAAATCCAACTCCTCATTATCCGGGTGTTGCTCTACCCACCTTCTATTAACCGCATCCAAGACAGAGATATTTATTTCATCTTCCTCCAGCCAAGAAATCAATACATTACTCTCTTCCGGTGTTATATTTTCATTCAGGTAATTAATAATTATTCTCTGTATATTTTTATCTATAATCATATCATCGGATATATTAACACCATTAATATATAATAATTTCCCAATGCTTTCCGAAGTTTGGAAAGCGCCCGGAATAATTGAACTCTTACCGTATTGGGAGATAAATTTAATTGCGAGGCTATTTCGTCTGTAGAAAGGCCTTCCAGTCGACTTAAAACAAAAACTTCCCGGCATTGGGCCGGTAATTCTTGGATGACGGCATCAATTAATTCTTGTAACTCCCGGACCAATAATTCGGCCCCTGGGGAATCGAAAGAATGATCATCTTTATCAGTTAACGAAACATTTTCATCATCACGGGATACCGTTTTTAATTGTTTCGGAACCTCGCGTTCCAGGTAGTTTACAGTTAAATTGTGGACGGATCGGTATAAATAGGCAGATAATGAGGTCTTGATTATCGTTTTATTCTTATTATTCCAAAAAGAAACAAACACGTCATTAACAATACTTTCTGCTACGGATTTTTCATGGACATACTTATAGGAATAAAGACATAACCGGGAATAATAAGTTTTATACAACATCTCAAAAGCCTTTACCTCCCCGGTTTTGATCTGTTCCAATAAAATATATTCCATTTTTCTATCCATAAGGCCACAATGATTCTTACACAAATATAAGAAAAAAACCGTATAGAGAGAATTTAGTTAAGAATTTTATTAAAAACAGTGATCATCCGCAGTTTATCCGGATTTCACGTTGAATAAACTTTATATTGAATAATAAAAGAGTGACATGCTATTGAGAAACAACTGCCCCGATAAACGGTAGTTTCTTTGCTGTCGCCTTCTTATTTATTTACTATGTTTCAACGGGTTATACAGACGAAGAGTCGGGTTAGGTACAATACGGAAAATGAATTATAATCTCCAATAAATCCAACCGGGAGATTGTCTCTAAAGGCGGGGGTTCTTTGAATAAATTACCGTTGGTAAGTTGCGTTCCGGAGAAAGCCCGAAGGGCTGTGATCTCGATAACTCCGAGTGCAACTCGGGGCCGTAAAATGTCTACTCGAAATGAATCCCAAAACGGCTTCAACCCCTTCAGGGTTGATGTGAGGGGGGATTGTACATGCCCCGAGTTGCACTCGGGGTTATGTATATTTTACTCCTTCGGGGTAATAGATTACAATTCATAACCAAGCCGGGAAATACCGGCCCGTTGGAGACATTCAGCCTCATAAATCCTCAGTAAGTTACTTTAATTTTATTCGCAGAACATTCACGGAGAAGGGAGGAAACTCTACCTCCAAATCATCACCGGAAATAGCAATATCGGTGCTTTCCGGGAAAATACGTGTCGGTTGTTCCCAATCATTCTCTTCGGAAAGACCGGATGCCTTGAGGGTAATTAATTTCCCGGATTGTCCTAATTGAGCATTCTCCGCTTTAATAGTTGTTCCCATGGCATATTTTTCTGCATTGACTACTTTAAGTACTATTTCATTCTTTGCACGGTCTAACCCGGCCAACGTATACTGTTTCTGTTCCGTCTCGTTATCATAAACCAGGCGAATCGAACCGTTGATACTGCATTCCCATTCATTTCCCTTTATTGCCAGTTTGGCATCATAAGGTCTGTTGATTTGAATCGCTAAGTTTTGCGAACCGGACGCAAGCGTTCTTTGTCCTCCGTCTATTATTTTCTCAAATATAGTAGCCGTATTACCATAACTGCCAAAAGTCATCTCATAATAATTTCGAGGATCACGGGCTCCAAAGATTACTGCAAATCCTTCCTTCCCGTCTGTTTTGGTAACTTTACATTCGATTACCATATCATCAGACTTAAACTTCCGGGCTTTCATCAATATAGTAGAGGCAGTGGTTGTTATATCCGTTTGTACCAGGCAACCGTCTTCGATCACCCAGTTTCCTTTGGTTGCCTCCCATTCATCGGGCCGATTCACAAAGTCGGAATGATATACTTCTTTTCCGGCCACCGTTACTTTAACGCTATGAATTTTAATTGTGGTTTCCCAAGTCGAGAAACCGATGAATCCGACCGGATCTTTGTCATGAGGCACTTCTCCCAATTCGGCCTTGAAATTCAAGTTGACATCCGGGCGGTTTTCGACAAATATCTTTTGCGCATAATAAGAAGAACGTCCCACTACCATATCGTTTTTAAGTCGGATCAGATTGACATCCGTACTTCTCGCCTTCGAATTTTCTATTAAAGGCGCATAGGAAGTCATGGTCACCAGATCGGAATTGCGTTCCATACCGATCATAAAAGCCGCTTCACTCAATGCCCCTTCCATTGTTCCCGTTCCGACACCCATATTGGCGGCATATTCCCCGACATATGCTTCGTAACCTTTTCGTTCTACTTTATCAAAATAATCGGTGTTCTTAAAAAACCATTCGGGATTATTATAGAAGTGAGGATCACACAGATCAAATTCTTTAATATTCTCCAACTGTTCATGGATGGGCAAGCAAGTAATGATCTTAATATCCGGATATAAAGCCCGTATCCTGTCATAAAAAATAGGATAATAACGAATATACACCTCTCCATGATTTTCATTTCCGATCTCTATATAACCCAATTTAAAAGGTTCGGGATGTCCGTTCTTTGCCCGTTCGGCTCCCCATCGGGTAGAAGCATCGCCCAACGCATACTCCAACGCATCCAATGCCTCTTGAATCAACGGTTCCAATTCATCTTCCGTATAGAAATCTCCGTTTCTTCCATCACACGACATACCTGCATTACAAACAAACACTCCGTCTGCATCCATATCTTCACACCATTGAAGGAACTCGTGATAACCTATCCCGTTGGTACTGTGGTATCCCCATGTATTGTATTCTCCTTTCCGTTCTTCGGGAAGACCGATGGTATTTTTCCATTTCACACGGTTTTCCATCGTAATCCCTTCTACAATACAGCCTCCGGGCCATCTTATAAAAGCCGGCTTTAGATCGGCTACAAACCGGGCAACATCATCCCGAAAACCATATTTCCGGTTTTTATATGTATTTCTCGGGAAAAGCGACACATGATCTACCTGAACGGTTCCTTCAGCATTAAAAGACAATGCAAATTTACCGTCATTCATCGTGACATCCGATTCGAATTCACATTCGTACCGGTGCCATTGACCGTCATTAGTCACTTCAAAAGACCGGGAAGTCAACACTGCATTGGTCGATGACAAAATTTGTGCTTCTACAGTCCCCGAATAGTTGGGATTCGCCAATAAGAAAAAATATAAATCGTACTTTTCTCCCGCCCGGGTAGCAACACCCCAATACCCGCTATTTACCATTTTTACGGGAGAACCGGAGTTGATTATGTTCAAATAGAAAGAGTTAGGAGTTGCATCGTTCAACGGATTGGTTTCAACTACATCTTTCGTATAAGTCGCAGAAGTGGGCAACATGGTCCATCCGGGATGAATGTCCCGGCGATTCCAGGGAATGGAAAAAGAACGCATCCCTCCGGAGTATACCGGTTTATAAGGTGCAAATACTTTCTGTTGAGTAACGTCGTATGTGCATCCCGAAGGGATATCTTTCTCTTGAAAACCTCGGTTCATAATCATTTCAGCATACAATCCCCCATCTACCGATCGATTAATATCCTCAAAGAAAA
>DAIQOU010000076.1:0-2317 GCA_036787725.1 Bacteroidales bacterium | reverse complement strand
ATCATTTCAGCATACAATCCCCCATCTACCGATCGATTAATATCCTCAAAGAAAACACCATACATAGTGGATTTGATCTCATGCAACGGGTCTGCGACATCAATGGTTATATAAGATGGCGGTTGTTTCACTTCCTCCGGTTCCTTATCGATATAAAGTTCAAAAGCAGCGTCGGTTGACAACGAAGTCCCGGTGGCCGTTTCTACAACAAAACGATTATATGTACCCGTCCCAAAGTCGATCGTTCCTAAATCTGCAACAAGGTCTTCATCTCCACGGATAAAGCCGAATCGATCATTTACGTAGCCCGAAGTCCGGTGAAAGTGATCAACGGAAGTCTCGGGAGATATCAACGGGACGGCCAACGCCGAATTACTCCATTCATATTCATGGGGATTTTCAATGGTTTCAAAAGATACCGCATACACAGCGCTTGTATTATTTTTCCATTTCAGATAAATATCTTTTTCACCTGTCGGCTTAGTCGGTAATCCACCGGAAAAGCATCTGAAATAGTACTTGCTTCCCGTCTTTCGAGGTCTTACTTTTCCAATTAACATCCCATCTGCCAGCGGAGAACCGGCATATATTTCAATAGCTGCATTCGCATTTAAATCAAAACTGTTGCCTGATTCCACCATTACCGAAGTATACTCCTTTTCCGAAAAATCAACGCTTCCCAAAAAGGCAACGACCTCGGAAGCATTGGGAGAAATGCAAGCATATTGTTCGTCAATACTTCCCGAACCGCTGACGATGCGAGCTTTCCGGGTATCCCCTTCCATTACTTTCAGTCTTTTACTCTCTGCAAAGGCACCGAAATGTACCATAAAGGAGAGAAATAACAACGTCATTATTAATTGTTTCATCATGGTAATATATTAAAATATGATAACTTTTTTCGATAAGTGGTTTTCGCCCGAAATAACCCGAACAATATACAGTCCCTCCGAAACCGGTATCTCATGAAAAGTTTCGGAAGTTTTCATCGAATGCAACAAATATCCCATCAGATTATAAATACGAACCGGGGTTCCCGGTTCGGCGTCTGAAATACCGATTGCATTCTCACCTGAAAGGATTTGACAATACAAAGTACCCGAGACTTCCTCTATGGGGGATAAAGATGAATCATCCAAAAACACATTTCTCACCACGGAAGCATGATTACGCCATACCAAGGTAACCTTGTATTTTCCTTGCAGGTTCTCGATAGCTGCACCAATCCGTACAAAGCTATTATCACTTTCGGTTGTCATCGGTTTGAATACGGCAATCGGATTTTGTGCGGTTCCGGTATGGTATAAGACCATAAAGCTTACACTCATAAATAAAATTTTCAATTTCCTCATACAGTTATTTTATTAAGCAGTTATTTTACCGGTTGTTGTATGTCAACCTCCCTAAGATCGCAGCCGAAAGAGATAAATCCGGTTTTTTCGGATAAAAGCGGCTTCAAAGCTATGATGAATGTTAAACGTGGATTCAAACCGGTGTTTTTCATTTTATACTTGGTTATGTTTTCGGTAAATAAAGCCTCTTATCACTAATAATCCGGAAGACGATATATATATTACAGACACGAACCAAGAGATTTCATTTACAGGATAATAATAAAAAATCCCGATGTAAACGATATGATTTAATCCGGGTCTTATTATATATACACTTAACTGATCATATTAAACACAAAATGAAGAAAGTAAAATTAATCCTGTTTGTTTTCTTATTCGGGTATCTGAACGGCTACTGCAATGAGAAACAAGTTTCAAAAACACCTGTTGATTATGTAAACCCGTTAGTAGGCAGTCTTTCCAAAGTTTCGCTTTCTACCGGCAATACTTACCCGGCCGCTGCACGTCCGTGGGGAATGAACTTTTGGACTCCTCAAACCGGACTGATGGGAGACGGGTGGGCTTATGTATATACAGCCGATAAGATCAGGGGTTTTAAACAAACCCATCAACCCAGCCCGTGGATGAACGATTACGGACAGTTCGCTCTAATGCCGGTGACAGGTGGCCTTAAATTCAATCAGGAAGACCGGGCCAGTTGGTTTTCGCACAAAGCCGAAACGGCAACTCCTTATTACTATAGCGTATATTTGGCCGATCACGATGTTAAAGTGGAATTGACCCCTACGGAAAGAGCTGCCCTTTTTCAAATTACATTTCCCGAGAGTGACAGTTCCTTTATTATAGTAGACGCTTTTGATAACGGTTCTTATATAAAAATTCTTCCGGAAGAAAGGCGTGTAGTCGGGTATTCTACCAAAAACAGCGGTGGGGTTCCCGAGAATTTCAAAAATTATTTTGTA
>DAIQOU010000522.1:0-3623 GCA_036787725.1 Bacteroidales bacterium | reverse complement strand
CTTTTAATCGTACCATAGTGGAATTGAAACACAAATTCCTTCGTATTTCTTCCAATCTCGAACCGCTCTTTTAATCGTACCGTAGTAGATTTGAGACAGATTTTATACCTTTGCACCGGTAAGCTGCTTGGTCCTTTAATCGTACCATAGTGGAATTGAAACGCATTCTTGTAGTCTATGTCGGGAATGATTCGGGACTTTTAATCGTACCATAGTGGAATTGAAATGGTAAAAGGCCGGTTTAACTATTCCATTTTCCACAGCTGTACAGGGCATGAAAGCAGTTTCATAAAAGCTCGTGAAGAAATGGTTCTTGGAAGTATTTTCCATATTTATTTCTACTATTAAGAATACTTCATACAATAAAAAGATATTTCATATAAATACAACTCAAAAATGAAGATTGCAGCTTTGGTATCAGGGGGGGTGGACAGTTCGGTAGTAGTATACCGGCTTAAAGAGCAAGGGTATGATCCCATTATCTTTTATATACGTATAGGAATGGAAGATAAGGATGGTTATATCGATTGTCCTGCAGAAGAAGACATTGAGATCACAAGTTATATTGCAAAAAAATACGGATGCAAATTTGAAATTGTTTCTCTACATGAAGAGTATTGGCAACACGTGGTGAGTTATACCATTGATGCAGTAAAAAGAGGATTGACTCCCAATCCCGATATGATGTGTAATAAACTGATCAAATTCGGATGTTTTGAGGAAAAATGGGGACACGAATTCGACAAAACCGCTACGGGACATTATGCCACCACTACAGAAAGGAACGGAAAAACCTGGCTTTCCACGGCAAAAGATCAAGTCAAAGATCAAACCTACTTTTTGGGACAAGTCAGTTACCTGCAGGTATCTAAACTGATGTTTCCCATTGGAGATTTATTGAAAAGCGAAGTACGGGAATTAGCTTCTTTGCAAAAATTGCCTTCCGCCCAACGAAAAGACAGTCAAGGCATTTGTTTTCTAGGCAAGATTAATTATAATGATTTTATTCGACGGTATTTAGGAGAAAAAAAGGGAAAAATCGTAGAATTGGAAACCGGAAAAATACTGGGAACTCACAACGGATATTGGTTTCATACCATCGGTCAACGAAAAGGATTGGGATTAAGCGGAGGCCCGTGGTTCGTGGTAAGAAAAAATATCGATGAAAATATTATTTATGTTTCAAACGGTTATGACCCCGAGACACAATACGGAACCATAATCAACCTGCAAGGATTCGACTTTATAACCGAAGATGTTTGGGGAGGCTTTGAAGGGACTCAAGATATTACCTTCAAGATCCGCCATACTCCCGAATTTACATCGGGAAAAATTCGTAAAATCGGAGATATTTATCGCATAGAATCACAACATAAAATACAAGGTATCGCTGCCGGACAATTCGGAGTTGTATATGATAAAGAACAACAACTGTGCCTGGGAAGCGGAATGATTATCGACAATTAAACTTATTTTCCCTTCTCTGTTATTTATAATCAGCATTAAAGAACGGGTCCCGGATATCAATAAATACACAATCCCATCCGGAATTGTTAATATATTTATATTTATTGATCTTTTTGGGCCCGGAATTGTTTATTATTAGGTAGAGATTCAATAAAAGACGATTATGAATATAGAAAGAAAAAAATCAAGCAAACTGAGTTTGGAAAGCAGAAAAAAACTTCGAGCTTCCGATTTTGGCATTCCCGGAGAACGTGAATTTCCCATGCCGGACTCTATTCATGTTCGAGCAGCAGAAGCTTACTTCAAATATGCTCCGGAGGATAAAAAACCGCAACTGGCATACAGAATAGTATTGAAAGCTAAAAAATTCGGAGTAAAAATCGAGGATGAAAATGTATTGGATTGGGCTTCAAAATATAAGAAGTAGCTGTTTCTCCAATAAACGGATCCCGTTCATTGAAGAAACAGGATTTTTTATTCTACGGTAACCGACTTTGCCAGATTTCGAGGCATATCCACATCCTGTTTCTTATTAACGGCTATGTGATATGCTAATAATTGCAGCGGTATACAGGATAGTAAAGGATCGAGACATGTTTGTGTTCCCGGTATTTCTATCCAATAGTCTGCTATTTCTTTAAGAGTTTCGTCTCCTTCATTAATAATGGCAATCACACGCCCCTTTCGTGCCTTTATTTCTTGAATATTACTGATTATTTTTTCATAAGTGGTATTGTTAGTTGCAATAACGACAACAGGCATTTCGGCATCAATCAGAGCGATAGGTCCGTGTTTCATTTCTGCAGCCGGATATCCTTCTGCATGTATATAAGATATCTCTTTTAATTTAAGAGCTCCTTCCAGAGCAATAGGGTATCCATATCCTCTACCCATATAAATAAAGTTACGAGCATAAGTAAAAATGAGCGACAGTTCTTTAATTTTATCATTCAATTGAAGTATCCCGGCAATTTTATCCGGTATTTGAAGAATATCTTTCAAGATTGACTCATATCGGTCTTTTGATATGGTTCCTTTCTCTTTGGCGATGGACAAAGCCATCATGGTTAAAACCATTAGTTGAGCTGTAAATGCCTTGGTAGAAGCTACCCCGATTTCCGGTCCGCAATGGGTATAAGAACCGGAATCTGTTTTGCGAGGAATAGAAGAACCTACTACATTACAGATGCCATACACAAAAGCCCCTGCTTCCTTCGCCTGTTCAATGGCAGCCAAGGAATCTGCCGTTTCTCCGGATTGAGATATAACAATTACTACATCATCAGGATAAATAATAGGATTTCGATATCGGAATTCGGAGGAATATTCCACTTCAACCGGAATACGACAATATTCTTCAAAAAGATACTCTCCTACCAAACCGGCATGCCACGAAGTCCCGCATGCCAAAATAAGAATCCGCCTTGCATGTATAAATTTTTCTTTATGATCTATAATTCCCGATAAGACGACATGCGTTCCCTCTATATTGATTCTCCCACTCATGCAATTTTTTAATGTCTGAGGCTGTTCGAATATTTCTTTCAACATAAAATGAGGATACCCTCCTTTCTCCAGCTGGCTCAGATTCATCTCCAATTCCTTAATTCTCGGTGTCTTGATTATATTTCCGATGGTTACAATCCGAGGTTCTTCTCCACGAGAAACAACAACCATTTCTTCATCGTCCAAATAAATCACATTCTTGGTATATTCAACAAGAGGAGAAGCATCAGAGCCCAAAAAGAACTCTCCCTCTCCTACTCCAACTACCAAAGGGCTGCTTTTCCGGGCAGCAATCAGACGATCGGGATTCTCTTTTTCGATTACGGCAATTGCATAAGCGCCCACTACTTGATTGAGTGCCAATTGAACTGCCGTAAATAAATCATAATTATTGGAAGTTTTGACATATTCAATCAGTTGTATCAATACTTCGGTGTCCGTATCACTGCGAAAAGTATATCCTCGATTCAACAATTCCGCTTTCAATACCCCATAATTCTCAATAATTCCATTGTGTATCAACGCCAACGATTCCGATTGAGAATAATGAGGATGAGCATTTTCATTACAAGGTTCTCCATGAGTCGCCCACCTCGTATGTGCAATTCCGATAGTTCCGGACACATCTTTGTCTTTTGCATACTCTTCCA
>DAIQOU010000075.1:0-13538 GCA_036787725.1 Bacteroidales bacterium | reverse complement strand
TTTATTATTTGTTTGTATTTGTGTGGTCTTTCATCGTTTAGTCAGGTAATTAAGGTGGAAAACGGAATTTCTTTTACTTCCTTGAATAAATTGGCAGATAAAACCATTTATCCGTATCAACTGTCTGTAGGAGTGGAATACATGGATAAAGGCCGGTTTAATCTTTCAACGAATGTGGGTTATCTGAGAAAGGGAGGAAGAAGCTCTATAATTATTGCTGATTATCAAGGAATGCCTCTTACTCCGGATAATTGGAAATTGTATGTAGACTATCTGACCTTTAACACGACTTTTGATGTTAAATATACTTTTAGAGAAGGTGGTTGTGTGTTCATAGGAGCCGGCCCCCGAGTGGATTTTAAAATAAACACAAATGATTTTTTCGATTATTTCTCTGAGGATTTTGGGAAAACTCTTTCTCTAAATGATGTAATTTTAGGAATGAAACTTACTTGCGGGTATCGTTATTCTCTGAATGAAAGAATCCAACTGGGACTGAATGTGGCTTATCTTCCTTCTTTTACCAAAATCTCCAAACTCAAAATAGGAGAAGATTCATTATGGGACAAAACATTCACTTGCGGCCTTTCGTTGG
The DNA here is from genome assembly GCA_036787725.1 of Bacteroidales bacterium. GTDB lineage: Bacteria > Bacteroidota > Bacteroidia > Bacteroidales > Azobacteroidaceae > DAIQOU01. The sequence goes on along the minus strand of DAIQOU010000075.1, from coordinate 12,943 downwards.
GTTATAAATTAAAATAATCATTATATTTGCAGAGGATGTCTCAATATGCCAATTGTTCTTTGTATAAGTTACGGATTGTAAGTTTCGTTTCGGAGAAAGCCCGAAGAGAAGAAAGGGAAAAAGCCGGAAAGGCTTTAATAGGGATAACTCCATCGAGGTAATAGCTTATAATTCGTAATCTCGCAGGGAAATGCGCGGCCTTTTGAGACGTTCTCTTAATTTTACAGAAATGAAAACGAAATATCTTCACTTATGTGTTTTTTGCTGCGTACTGTTGTTGATGGCCGGATGTAATAATGGTAAGAAAGAAGCCGAAAGTTTGCTTGAAGAGGCTCGAAATTCATATAAAACGGAAGAATATGTAGTGTCCAAGCAGTTATTGGACAGCTTAAAGTCGACTTATCCTCAACAGCCGGAAGTCTTGAAAGAAGCTCTGCAACTCATGAGGCAAGTGGAATTGAAGGAACAGGAACGAACATTGGCATTTTCGGACAGTATGTTAACGGTGCGTCGGGAAGAAGCCGAAATCCTAAAGAAAAAATTTCTTTTCGAAAAAAACAAAGAATATGAGGAAATGGGAAAGTATATTTCTAAACATCAACAGCCGGAACTGAATTTGTACCGCAGTTATCTTCGTTCGGGTGTAAATGAAATCGGAGAAATGTACCTCGAAGGAGTATATTACGGAAAACCCATTCAATTTACGAAATTGAAAGTATCATCCCCTACGGGCGAATATACGGAGACAGAATCCATTACTCCTGACGGAGCTTTGAACTATCATTTTACAGATGGAGGAGCAACAACACAAATCGTTACCTTTCAAAAGGGTAGAGATAATGGAGTAATTTCTTTTATTTGTGATAATTACAAGAAAAAATTGAAAGTGGAATATATCGGTTCCCGTTCTTTTTCCATGCAAATCCGGGAACAAGATAAAAAAGCAATGGAAGAACTCCGCGAACTTTCCATTGTATTGTCTGATGTAGAGCGGCTGAAAGAAGAAATGGAGAAATCAAAAAAACGGATGGAATATTTATCATCTAAAATAACCGGTTCACTTTCTCAAGCGAGCGATTAACTCGTCTCCAAGCCTTTCTTTTTCTTTTTTATGCAGTAATACTTCCTTAACAAAGGAATTGTTTTCAAAAACACCTCGAACCTGTTCGAAATCATCTTTTTGTTCGCTCGGATCTCCATCTATCCCAAAACCGGTCCGGGAAGACAGTGAGAATTCTTTTCCCGCATCTTCATAGATAAGATCGTCCAATTCCAATACTGCATCTTTCCATTGTTTCACTATGCGGATAATATCTTCTGTGGTGATCGTATCAAGCGAAAGATCATAATAAGAACAAATTTTATCCCATGCCCAAGTCCATACCAAGGAATAATAGTTTTGATGAAGGTCTTCAAAAACTTCATCTATTTCTTCTATCGAGTTGATATTCCCGGATTCGATGTCGGCTATCAACCTGTCTATCTTGGTACGGGGAGCAATCAGCCCGGCGATGTCTCGCCATTCGCCGGAGCCTTCCGTACCATCCGGCTTCAAGCAGTGTCTGATTTCGTCTTCTGTATGGCACGGACAATTTTTCAGACGGGCAATAATAGAGTTCCCCAAAAATTTGCGAATGGCTATATCATACAGCTTAATTCCCTTTCTTAAGGATCCGTTCTTGATTTTACAGCTTTGATACGTATAAGTTTCCGATGTTTCTCCACATGTTTGTTGCAAACCCTTTAAAATATCGATTGCTTTGAACATTTTTTGTACTGTATAAGGGCTCAACAAGTTGAAATTAATTCGATCCGGTTTTACGGGATCAGTTCTTTTATCCCGCTTGGGGAATTTACGGGCGTCCCGGATGGTTCCGACGCTGCGTAAGTTGACTCCGGGAACCAATACCGATTCATCGTTTCTTTCTATTAAATAAGAAAAAGGCATATCGGATGTGTCGGAATGATGGTAATGCCTGCCCATAATCAACGAAAACGCACCAATCTTTGCGGGCCAAAGGATATAAGAATCGCTCGTTGTTTTCCCCCCGCGTTCTATAATGCCCTGATGGATCGGACCCAGTTTATACATATGATTGCTTTGATTGGATCCGGAGCCTGCATTCATAAAAGAGAACATGCCGGCTATTAATAAGGTCGATTTATGGTGAGTTACTGTATAAGGGCCGGCAAAAATAGCGCATGCTTCTCCGTTTTCACCTTGACAATTACTGAAAAAGAGTGAGTCGCTTGCTGAATATCCGTGTCCCAATTGACAGGCCTGTCCTACAAAACATCGGGTTAACATGGTTGCGGAATCAACATGGGACCCGGAGGAGATAATAAAATCTTTAGCGATTACATCTGTTCCTATGTGAACCGGTGCATGCCGATTACTGTTAACACTTCCGTTTTCCAAATAAGACGCACCTTCAATTACGGCAGCCTCTCCAATACGAACATTCTTAAGTGTGCCAACATTGAGAATCTTTGCATGCTTGGCAACCAATCCGAAAGCAGAAGACCGATCTTTGGCATATTTTACGGTTATCTCTTTCATTTTGCGAATTAAATCGGGACGATGACGATAAAAGGAAAATAAATAAGCAAAATGAGCGCATAGTCGATCGTTAATCATCACTTCCCTTCCGCCCGTCTCATTCAATACCGATACCTCGACGCCGTTTCCGAAGGAGGATTCCCCTTCTACATACATCAAGTGAATATTTTGAATAAAAGCATGATCCTCAATGATATAATTGGCAATGTAATCCCTTACGTTTTCAATAAACGCATTGTTTCCTATTATACAATTATGTAAACATACATTACTGATCCCCGCATGTTTTTTGAAACCGCCCGGTAATATAAAATCTTCTTCAAAGATACCTAATCGGATTTCTCCTGAAAAAGTTGCATTTTTGATGTGATCCGGAGTAAAAAGATCGGCTACATGAATGTTGTTCCAATCTTCGGCAACACACCCCTTATTCTTTAGCTCTTCAATTTCCTGCAAACTCAATTTTCTGTATTCCATTGGCTTAATTTACGATTCTATGCAGTTTTCGATGAAATTATTTAATTGTTCCTTCGGGTAAAAAACGGATAAAATAATTTTCATATTTGTTTCATCATTCGTCTAAAATTGACAACCGGTTACAAAATAATCTCTTGTAACCGGTATAGATTCTTTTTATTTGTGATTTTCTATCCATTTCCGGGCATTGACAAATGCTTCAATCCAAGGACTTACTTCGTCTTTTCGGTCGGAAGGATAGTAACCGCATTGCCAAGGGAAGATGGAACGTTCGGGATGCGGCATCATGGCTAAATGACGTCCGTCTTTGGAGCAGATTCCCGCAACGGCATAATCAGACCCGTTTGGATTTCCGGGATAAGATTCATAACTGTATTTGGCCACCACATGATATTTCTCTTCCGGATAAGGAAGGCTGAAATTCCCCTCTCCATGAGCAATCCAAACACCTAATTTGCTTTTATTCAGAGTACCTAACATGACAGACTTGTTTTTAACAATGTCTACTCCTATAAATTGAGACTCAAACTTATGGGATTCATTGTGAAGCATCCGGGTCTTTTCTTTATGTTTGGGGTTGATCAATCCCAATTCAACCATTAATTGACAGCCGTTGCAAATTCCCAAACTTAAGGTGTCGGGTCTGGAGTAAAATTTATCTAAAGCAGCTTTTGCTTTTTCATTAAACAAAAATCCGCCCGCCCATCCTTTGGCTGAGCCCAGTACATCGGAATTGGAGAATCCGCCGCAGAAAACAATTAAATGTATATCGTCCAATGTTTCTCTTCCCGAAGCCAAGTCGGTCATATGTACATCTTTTACATCAAATCCGGCAAGAAATAGGGTATATGCCATTTCCCGGTCTCCATTGGTTCCCTTCTCCCGGATGATGGCAGCATTGATTCCGGATCTTTCTTTTCGATCGGGAGAAATTCCGTATTGACTGAATGTCCCTTCAAATCCTTTATTGATTTTGAATTGAAGCGGTTGATTTTTGTAGTTTTCAAAACGGGCTTTGGCACAAACTTCTCCACTTTGTTTTCTGTCCAGTAGATAAGAAGACATAAACCAGATATCTCTTAAATAATCAATTTCAAAACGATGAGCCCGGTCTTCTTTATTCAGAATTAAAACTCGTTCTCCGATCGGTTTTCCGATTCGAGCAAAAGCAATTCCCGCAGCATCGAGGATAGCTTCCAATGCTTGTTTTTCTTTGGCTTGGATCAAAATACCCGGATTTTCCGAGAATAATATTTTAATCAAATCTTTTTCCTTAATCTTATCCAGATTGATTTCCAGACCGCCTTCTACATTGCCGAAACACATTTCCAATAAAGCGGTAATCATTCCTCCTGCGGAAATATCATGACCGGCTAAAATCAACCCTTCATCTATCAACTCTTGGATGGTGTTGAAGGCCCTCTTAAAGTATTCGAAATCCTGTACTTGAGGGACTTCATCTCCCAATCGGTTTAAGGACTGTGCTAAGGCCGATCCTCCCAATTTCATATTGTCGAATGAAAAATCAATGTAATATAGATGCGTATTTTTCTTTTTACTCAATACGGGAGAGACAATCTTTTTTATATCGGAAACCTCGGCTCCGGCAGAGATAATAACCGTTCCCGGCGAATACACTTTTTCTTCTCCATATTTCTGAGTCATGGATAATGAATCTTTTCCGGTAGGAATATTAATGCCCAGTTCACAAGCAAATTCGGAACAAGCTTCCACTGCGCGATACAATCGGGCGTCTTCTCCCGGATTTTTACAGGGCCACATCCAATTGGCGCTTAGAGATACACCGGCTAATTTATCGGTCAGCGGAGCAAATACAATATTGGTCAGCGCTTCGGCTATCGACAAAACGGAACCGGCTGCCGGATCGATCAATGCGGCTTGCGGAGCATGACCGATGGAAGTGGCGATTCCTTTTTCTCCCCGATAATCCAAGGCCACCGCACCCAAATCACTCAAGGGCAATTGTATTTCTCCTTGGCATTGTTGACGAGCTACTTTCCCGGTTACGGAGCGGTCCACTTTATTGGTTAGCCAATCTTTACAGGCTACCGCTTCTAATTGTAATACATTTTCCAAATATTCTTTCAATCGTTCTGTCTCGGGGTTGATCGGAGCAAATTGCTCTTCAACCGTAAAGTCAGTCATGATGGTGCGGGGAGGTTTCCCGAAGAAATCTTCCAGATTCAGATCGATGGGACGTTGTCCGTTTTTTTGTTCAAAAACGAATTTCATGTCTCCGGTGGTTTCCCCTACCACATACATGGGTGAACGTTCCCTTTCTGCTATTCTTTTTACCTCTTCAATATCTTCCTTTTTAAGGATCAGGCCCATTCGCTCTTGGCTTTCATTGCCAATGATCTCTTTGGCCGACAAGGTAGGATCTCCTATCGGTAAAGCGTCTATTTCGATTTTTCCTCCGGTGGTTTCCACCAATTCGGATAAACTGTTGAGATGTCCTCCCGCTCCGTGGTCATGAATAGAAACAATGGGATTGTTATCGGCTTCTTCTAAGGCCCGAATTACATTGGCCACTCGTTTTTGCATTTCCGGATTGGCTCGTTGAACGGCATTCAACTCGATTCCGCTGGCATATTGTCCGGTATCTACGGAAGAAACAGCTCCTCCTCCCATTCCGATACGATAATTATCTCCTCCCAGCACCACGATTTCTTCTCCCGCTTGGGGTATGCCTTTCAAAGCATCTTTCATATTGGTAAATCCAACCCCTCCCGCCAGCATGATTACCTTATCGTAAGCAAACTTTTTTCGATTTTCTTCATGTTCGAATGTCAACACCGAACCGCAAATTAACGGTTGGCCGAATTTATTGCCGAAATCAGAAGCTCCATTGGATGCTTTGATCAGGATCTGTTCCGGCGTTTGGTATAGCCATTCCCGGGAAGGCATTGCTTTTTCCCAAGAACGATTTTCTTTTGTCTTAGGATAAGAAGTCATATATACGGCCGTTCCTGCAATCGGCAAAGAGGCTTTTCCTCCGCCCAGCCGGTCACGGATTTCCCCTCCCGTTCCGGTGGCAGCTCCGTTAAAGGGTTCGACAGTTGTCGGAAAATTATGTGTTTCGGCTTTTAAGGAGATTGCCGTTTTGATTTGTTTGGTTGCAAAGAAATCGGGCTTGTCTCCCGTTAAAGGAGCAAATTGTTCTATTTCGGGACCTTCGTTAAATGCTACATTGTCTTTGTAGGCGGATACTAACTTATTGGGATTGACTTGAGACGTTTTACGAATCAACTTAAAAAGAGAACTTTCTTTTTCTTCTCCATCGATAACAAAGGTGCCGTTAAATATTTTATGCCGGCAATGTTCGGAATTAACCTGAGAAAAGCCGAATACTTCACTATCGGTTAATTTTCGCTCTAATTTGCGGCTGAGTTGATTCAGGTAATCGATTTCTTCCTGACTTAAAGCCAGCCCTTCCTGCTGATTGTAAGCTGCAATGTCTTCTATCGAAACGATCGGTTCCGGCTTTTTGTTAATGGTAAAAATATCCTGAGCCAAACCGTTATAAATTCGCTGCAACATAGGATCGTATTCGGCATCTTTCCCGGAAACCGGAAAAAACTCTTCAATACGAGTAATCCCTTCAATACCCATGTTACGTGTGATTTCGACTGCATTGGTACTCCAAGGGGTGATCATTTCCCGGCGCGGACCGACAAACCAACCGTCGAGGGTCTCTTTCTTTACGACATCGGGAGTGTTAAATAACCAGATTAATTTTTTCAGTTCTTCTTTGGAAGGTTTATTCGCAACTTCAACGGCAATGACCGAATTTGTTGTTGTTTTAACGAAAAGAATCATATTGATAGTGTTTATTATGCGCTTCGAGAGAGTACAAAGTTACTACTAATAAATGAAATCTCCATCAACCGGAGATTTTTTTTATTCCATCCGGATGATGCAACGGGAAGCCGATTATTTTGTTTTTCGACAGAACTTTAAATTGTGCCATAAACTGTTGTGTAACATGCATGATTCCTGTGATATATAAAGAATATACCTGTGTGGTATTGCATATCTGTTTGGCTCCTGCCGAGATAAAAGAAGCCGTATACCGAGTGCGCTCCATAGGTAGATTCCCGGGATATTATTATCTCTCGTAACGATATAGGATACCCCTAAAGCAACGTTGCCTTGCGAAACACCGCATACCATTACTCGGTTGTCATTCAGATAGAAATAGCTGCCGATTCCCGCATCATCGAAGTTTGATTGGTCGTCTTCGTCAATAATGATAGCACTGTCATTTTGCAAAGTGGCCGGATTCGTCTCTTTTTTTGACAGTCATTTATGGATAATCACCCGCCGGTACAAAATATATACCGGTTCCGGTATCCGGCTGTTGGAAGTTCTCAGACATATAATAGAGAAAAACAAAGGCTACACAAGGAATGACAGAATTTTTCCTGTTCCGGGCAATGGGACTTACAATGTTATTCTAAAAAAAGATAGGTAAACAATGTGGGATTGGAACACACTTAACCTGTCAGACAACTAAACATGACAGCCTGTATTTTTGATTGAAAACCAACAATTTGCAAAATTCACGGAATGGATAGGTATCGATTTGGAAACGAGCTAACTTCCATATTTTACTTCATTTTGCTAAAACTGCATTTTTAAAATGATTTAAATTATTGAATTGCAGTTGATTGTCTCATTGTGTTTTCAGCAGAAAAAAGATAATATAATGGAAAATTACAAAACAATTTATTGCAATGGAGTAAAAGAATAGATGTATTTTTGTTAAATGATTCATTTAACAAAATGTTGGATTATTGAAAGAGCAGATAAACAAGAAGAAAATGAAATTTATTGTTTTTGACAAAGCAAAATGGTATTGGGGAGTTGAAAATGTACCGACAGGTATTCCTTCGGAAAATGGCGGAACATGTATCGCTTTTTTTCTGCGTTGGTATATAGAACAAAAATTTTGTAGCAAACAAATGTGGGAAGATTTTCCTTATCAACTTAAATCTATAGAAAATAATGAAGGTAAAATCGACTGTCGAAAACTATTTTACCTTGACATGGACGGTGTTCTGAGTATAGAAGAATTGAATAAATTAAATACAACCTGCTCGAAAGAGCCTAAAACAAATAATATATTATGCCATTCTCAATTGACGAAAAATATATATTGGAAGCAGAACAGGAACTTGGTCTTTTATTCCCAAGTATGTTTAAGGCTAAAATGAAGAAACAAAATGGTGGTACAATAGAGACAGATGATGATGATTGGCAACTGTATCCCTTTTTTGATAAGTTGGATAAAAAAAGAATAAGTCGAACTTGTAACCATATAATTCTTGAAACTAAAGAAGCCGCGAGATGGGAAAACTTTCCAAAAGCAGGAATAGCAATTGGAGAAAATGGTTCTGGTGACAAACTAATATTATTGCCGACAAAAGAGAACAACAAATTATTAGGCGAAGAACTTTATACGTGGTTTCATGAAACAGGAGAAATAGAAAAAATAGGCAATTCGATTGAAGAATTTTAGCATCAGACGGGGTGGAATTTAGGTTTAACGGCTCATGCTGCTGTGCCCGGCCCAATAATCAAGTTGTGGTGCCATTGAGAAGAAAATAGAATGTTATTTATAAATTTAATACCGGGAATACCGAGGAATTTCACACTAAAGTGCCGGAATTTATTGCAAAATTACGAATAGATAACAGAATAGAAGAAGGTATTTATAATAGCATTAATGATTATTTAACTTTACAGAGAATAATTTGGAAAGAGCAAAACGCTGTCCCGCTTGTTGTCTTTGAAAGTTGTATTGATTTAATAAACTCTCTTAGCGGAAAAAATAGATTTTTATCCGAAGAAGACAAAGAGAGGATAGAAGATATAAATGACGAAATTTATGGAGTATTGATGGGTTTTGAATAGATAGTACATTTGAAAATAGCAATATTGAATACAAACGAAGAAATATTGATTTTTGACTATGCAAAACACGGATACGACAGCATGTTTTGTGACACTTTTGATGAAGAGAATCTGAGGGATCGAACACTGCAAAAGTTAAAAATTCTACTGTCAAAAATATTCTTAAGATTAGGACACGGTATTGGCTGCAAAGAAGAGAAAGATGATTATGACTTTGATGAGAATTAAAAAGTAATTTTTATGGATGGTCGAAAAGTTTATTTGAAAAATCATCATGGAGTATCAGCTATTAGTTTAGCGAGAGACATAACCAATAATGATGTGGCGAGATGTTTTGTGCAATTTGATAAATAGCAACAATATATGAATTGGAAAGAAGCAATTAATTCAGGAGAAAATGGTATTTACTGTTGGTTTTTGGACGAAAAATTACCAACGCAATTTTCTTATGAAGAAATGGAAGTGGATTTGATAAGTGAAGACTCAATTACAAAAAATGACATCTGCCGGTTCGACTTGCAAACAATTGAAGTTATACTCAAAAAAACCGATGATTATATCATTCAAGCCATAGATTATATAAAAGATTGCATCAGGAAATCGCCCAAACAGTTTCTCTTGACAGAAGAAGAAATGGATCGCTGTCTCAAACAGGCTGAAAAAAATAAATATATTCAAGTACCGGATAATAATATAGAGAAATACCTTTCATTGTCAGCTTCTGATTTCCCTGTCTCCATGCCCAATATTATATTTTATCCTGACAAAACATGGATGATTCGTTTTGTGGAGTCTAAATTACCAACGGTAAACTATGGGCACGGAATTGGAGTTTTTTTCAATGAAAAGAATGAGATAACTAAGTTAGAAATTTTTCCGGAAGAATAAGTTATGTATATAAGTCCACTTGAACGAATTAACAAACTTGTTTGATGAAGTTGGTGGGTTAGCGCAGCTTGAAGATGATGTAAAATGGTTTTATTGTGGAATTGGTAAGGATTTTAAGAATGAAATTGTGAGCCAAGCAATAGGCTATACATTTACCGAAGACGAGGTTTGTCTGTGTATTTCATCAAATAGGAGTTCGTTGGTTTTAAAATCAATCGTTGTAAATGAAATTGCTGATGTTATTAGATCCCATTTTGGCAATCTTGAAATGGAACTTAACAATGACTATGGAGGAAATATGGAGCATTTATGGATAGATTTAGAACTTATTGAAAAAGATAAATCTTGTCCATTTCGTTTTCAAAAAGGAGTTGGAATCCCAACTTCATATACTAATTTTTATTCATACATTGTAGGTCATTATAGTGTTAAGCCCGATTTTGAAAAATTGAGAGAATTGTTGTCTGAGGAATCAATATGTACATATGTGTTTGGATTATTATATGAATCAACTCAAATTATTGTTGCGAACCGGAAAAAACCAGATGGCTTTAATGCAGCAGCATTCCGATTAGATTTTTTAGCTGTATGTGAAAAATTGAATATTATATGTGTTAAAGTATTTAAAAACATGAACTTAAAAAGAAATTATGGTAAGCGAAAAATTATATAGAGAAGAGTATGACAAATTATCACAAGTAGAAAGAGAAGCACTTTTGCGATCATTGACAGAAACCAATATGCAATTTATTTTTTTACGTTTCGAAAAATTTTCGCGTTTCGGTATGCAAACAGATACTGCTGCTTATGAATGTGATGGACGCGAATTTGTATTCGTGCCGGGTAATACTGTTACTTTGGGCTGGGAAAGCTATGCCATAGGAATGGATAATGATACCCGCCTTGATATGAAAGAATCACTTGAAGAATATGGAATCATGGATTTGGATGTTTTTTTGAGGGAAAACATGTCGCCCCTTCGAACTATAACTGTGTCTCCTATGTTGGTAGAGCGGGAATTAAATGATATTGGTTGGCGACGTGTTTCTTTGGAAAGTTCAGAGCTTAAACCTTTCCAAGAAAATATTAAGGAACATTTTCACCTGGACACAAAATATTTTTCTATTCATAAAGAAATGCGGATATATCGAAAGAATGAGGAAGTTGTAGCGGAACTTTATAACCCGATTTCATTTGTAGATTTTCTAAATCAAATACATAAAAATGGTTTTTTGCTGCCAACAGAAGATGAATGGGAATATCTTTGTGGAGGGGGTAGTCGCACACTGTTTCGTTGGGGAGATAGCTTTGACTATGAAATGAAATTATATCATTTCAAGGCAATAAATGAAAATGCCGATGCACCTTATACTCTTCAACTGCCGAATCAATTTGGATTGTCTATCGCATATGATCCGTATAAGCAGGAAGTAGTGGAAAATTCAGAATTTTTCCTCAAAGGCGGTGATGGTGGATGTAATATTTGCGGAGGTTTGGGTATCGCATTAGGTTATTTGCCGACAGCCACTTATTTTCGTTCCAAATGTTTGAGTAATGACGAATTGGATTATAGAAGTGATATTGGTGGTAATTATACATTCTATCGTAGAGTTGTACGATTAATAAACTAAAAAAGAAAAAGTTGTGCTATAACTTTGATTTGATGTCTGAAGACTTTAATTTAATATTAACAAAATGGTGAGAGAAAAACTGCCGCCGGCAATTCAGTTTGGTATCAGACATCAGTTTATAAATAGAATAAAGCAGAAAAATGAGGGCATCAAGATTAATCCATAAAGTCTATGAAGAGCATATTAAATACTTTGGAGAGTTCGGTTGATCCATGAGATTTGGGGGGTGAATCTCCAGCCGGGAAAGAAAAGCGAATTCCTTCACTAATGGATATTTTTATTTGGTTGTCAGACTAAGATGTTGATATTGCAACATGTAGTACAATAGGAATGTCGGATAAATCAATGGAGGGATCAGGTTATAGAGCCGAGTTGCATTTTGCTCTAAGAAGAGAATTCAAAGAAAATGAAATTTGGGATATAAGTGCTTTTTTAGCAATCTCTCTGTATATCCATTTATAAACAATACGTTTTTTTGATTGGTATCATATTGTTTCAAATTCACAAAAAATCCCATGCTTTGGGACGGCAAGTGCAATTCTATTTCTTCCCGCTTTTGTTAATAAGAGTTGAGATGCTATTAACTTCCATCAGCAGACTGTGAAAATTTTAAATGTTGTTCCAATAACTGCTATTGAAAAACAGATTGTAAATAACCAAGGAATAGATGCTCTATTTTGTTTTTTTTGAAAAAGAAAAGATTGATATTTTTTTAGGACGATAATATGACCTGTAAAATGGATGTATAAAACTTTATTAGATTGTTTACTGATGTACAGATTAAGTATTTCGGAATATTGAGAAAAATAAAAATATCAGTAGACTTTCCATTACTGCTAAGGAAAGATTTATTAATTTCATAAAGAGATAATATAAGTAATACTAAATGAGAAAAAGTTATTCGCAATTATACGGTAGAAAAACGTGGAGGAAGTCATTGTAATTATCGGAAAGAACCTTGAAAGTGTAAATTGTACTGCAAAGCAACCGCCAAAAAAAGACAATGAACAATCTCCTTTACAGGTTGTTTTTAATACAATGAATTTTGATGCGGAAAAGATACTTATTGATAATGGTTCAGATGTGTATTTCATCGACCGGAAAATAAACAAATCAAAGTGCCTGTTATTCACGTTGCTGTTGGGGCATTGATTTATCCGGTGCGTTTTGGAATTTATATTCCTGCCAAAGAAATCGATAACTTTGTTGTCAAAATATTCTGAAAATTTTCTCTTTTCTCCTATTCGGCAGTTCCGGCAGTATCTTGAAAATTGATTGCAATCTTATTTTGTAATTTATTAATTAATATGAAATTACGGTTTTTGTCGTATAAAATAATTTTCTGACTTACGTGAAATTAATGCGAGCGATACAACAAATTATTCGTCTGCCCGCGGGGAACTTTTCGTTCGGTGGCGTGGTACTTTTCGTCCGCTCGCGAGCGAACGAA
>DAIQOU010000074.1:0-13547 GCA_036787725.1 Bacteroidales bacterium | reverse complement strand
ATTCTCTTGGTTTATATTGAAGTTTTTTCTATATTTGTAAAGTAAACAAAGTTAATCAACAAAAATAACAAATAAAGTCATGAAAGCAACATTAAAATACGATAAATCAGTAGTAATGAAGAGGGCTTGGGCAATGTTTAGAAATTCAGCAACGTTCACATTCGGTCAATGTCTTGAAACTATTTGGGCTTCAGAAAAATACAGAATGAAAGAAAAAATAAAAGAAATGGAAAAAGAACAGGCAAGAAAAGAGGCCGAAGAAATGCGTTCAGAATTAAACAAGATGAAACCTGCAAGCATCAATGATTCAATGCTGCTAATGGCTGATACAATCAGCAACTATTACAGAACTTCATATTACACAGGTGATTAATAATAAATAAAAATATACACCAATGAAAAAAGCAACAAAAATCAAAAAAGGGACACGGGTTAGATGTCCGTTCGGCAGCACTGACATCTATCGAGTAGAATTCATTTATCCAAATGGAGATGTAGACATAATCTGTAACGGGTTTAGAGTAAAATCAAGTATAAACGAATTGGAACTGGTATGATGGAAAGCAGGCAAAACAATCAATGTCCGATTAGAGAGGTCAAAATAAAAGAAGCGGTCGGGATAGATAAAACCCAAAACCTTCCAAAAAGAACACTTTGGGTAGAATCTCTAAAATCATTGAATGTCGGGGATTATTTCAGAGCTTCAAAGATATACAAGACTACTATATATATAAGCATGAAAAGGTTAAAGGAAAAAGAAGATCTCCACTTTACAACGAGATCATTGAACGAAGAAGAATTCATAACGATAAGAACAAAATGATAACAGCCAACACCCCCATATCAGAATTGACGGTTGGACAGTTAATGGAAGTTCTGTCCGGTAAGATCCCGAAAAAGGAATCTAAATATATGACCGTTGATGAAGCGATAATAGAGCTTAAGATTTCAAAAGCTCAATTCTATAAATTGTTGAATTTCGGATATTTCTCCGATCATGGAGATACATACATGGACGGAAGGAAAAGAATGATATCCGTTGATGCAATAAGAAAATACCGTGAACAAAGAATAAAAGAGTCGGGATTATGAAAACAAATCAGATTCTTACAAGAAAAATGGGGGATTTTGAGGTATTACAAAGAACTTCGGACGGAATGTTTAACGCAACCACTTTATTAAATCAGTGGAATGCTTCTAACAAACAAAAGAAAGAAGTTAAGAAGTTTTTTGAAAATGAAAACACAAAAGAATTTATAAGCGCCTTGATATCAGAGGAAAATTTACATGGGCAAAATTCTGCCTATGTAAAATCTAAAGCTTCAAGAGGTTCAAATGCAGGAACTTGGATGCATCCTATTTTATTTGTAAAGTTTGCGATGTGGATTAATCCAAGATTTGAAGTAAAGGTAATCAGATTCGTATACGATCAACTGATAAAATACAGAAACGAAGCCGGAGACGCTTACAAAGAAATGACATCGGCTGTATCAAAACTGGTCAGTAGGGATTTTGTTTCATTTGCCATAAAAGACATTGCTAGATCATTAAATTATGTCGTATATAACGAACACACACCCGGTATTAGAAATACACATGCAGATGAAAGAAGACTAAAAGAGTTGTTTGAACTGGAACGGGATGTGGCAAAGCTTATCCACTTCGGATTTATAAAAAATTTTGAAGAACTGAAAATACACCTTCGTAAAAGATGGTCTGAAAAATGGCAACCTAAATGTTTAATGACATGAAAACCTTCTCAATCTTATATTTTCTCATCTCGTTTTTTCTCCTGCTTGGAGAATCGAGTAATGAGATAATGATACTGAAAATGATAAATATGTTAGCTGCTTTTTTGCTTGCAAAGAAGTTTGCGCCGAATCTGTTTCATAAAAATTAAAAAATGGACGCTCTAACCCGACTCGCAAACTTCTATTTCGATCCATCCGCTTATACCGTAAGTAATCTTGATTATCCTTGCGATAAATGCAAAAAGGAGGAAGCGGTTTATTTCTTCAAAATTTGGGGATGGTGCAGAGAATGCGCTAAAGAGATAGAAGGGTTTAGCGATAAGGAGCTGGACGAAGAAATAAAAGCAAAATTGGACATAATACAAAAAACCAAAACCGATTGTGTTCATGACGTGAAATTTGTAACATGAGTTTAACCGAAACTTTAACAGGGAGGACGGGTTTGATCGCCTTTCCTCTCACAGCATTCCCTTCTGCACCAAATTTGGCAAGGAGAAGATCAACATAAGGATGCAGACCGATTGTTGACGGCAGGTGAGGCAGCAAGCGGCGAACACGGTCCAAAGCTCACGGTGTGTGACGAATCGGAAAGACGATTGGAGCGGTAGTGTAAAAGGTAGCACGCCGAAAAGTTAACTCGGAGGTTGGCCGAAGTACAAGGCACGGGTTCGAATCCCGCCCGCTCACAAGGTCAGGAACGAATGAAGAAAACGACCCTTAAAGTGCGCACTGTTTTTCGCGTTTACGCTGCTCGCGGTACGAGAGCATTATATAGAATTAATTAAAAACCCCGGAGCGGGATTTAACAAAAAAACCGATTTAAGGAGATCGGATTTAAGTTAAGATTTCAACCCGCTCCGATTAAAAAAAGGAAAAAATATGAAAGCAATTTACAAATTACATTTCGACTGCGGTCGAATGGGAGTGCTGGAAGGGAGTTTTGTGGCAGACACGGAAGAAGTTAAAAAACTGATTGATAGCAAAAAAGAAGTTTATTTCGGTGAAGTTTTGGGAAAGCATTCCGAGATAAGCGGACGTATTGAAGAATGCGATATCACTCTTGTTACTACAGAACCGAAAGTTGTAGAATTATTTGAAAGACACGATTTGTCAAGCGGTTATAACCCGTTTGATTATATAGAAGAAGAGGAAGAAGTAACCGATTAATAATAACACAAATGGAAGAAATTAAAGAATTAGCAAAAAGAGAAACCGGTTTGGAAGTCAGCGCGGTAGATATCAATTCGGGAAATTTGCCCGATTTGGAAAATGCGCGGGAGTTGCCGTTTGATTTAATAGGCAACTACTGGACTCCCGAGAAGGAAGGAGAAAGCAAAAGGCTGTTCTTTGTCGAAATCAAAACGCAACAGGTATTGAGCGCAAACGGAACGGGAGAACTGATCGATCTGGATTGTGTTTCTTTTCTTGAACAGACGGAAACGGGGTTGCAAACGGTTTGCAACGGATCCCGTAGGCTTGTGGGGGTTTTGGAGCAATATGTTTCGACAGGGGCAATAAAACAGGGAACTCCGTTGAAAATAACCTATTTGGGGAAACGGAAGAACAAAACCAATAATTTCTCCTCGGACAGTTGGAGCGTAAAACCTCTATTGATCAATATATGATTGATGCAGATTTAAATAATTTGGAAGAAGGGCGGGAGTTAAACCCTCTTGCCTTTTCTCGAAACGATTACCCGTGCCCGGACGAAGTGTTGGAATTCGTTTTAAGTCATAATTCCGAACCGGCAAAAAGGATTGATTTGAAAGAATTGAGTCTGAACGGGAAAGTAATAAAAGACGGCATGGAGGAATATCTTTCAAAGAAAAGAATTTCTTCCGGTTGTTTGAAAGCGGCACTTAAAACTCCTCTATCCTTCATGTACGAATATGAAAGAACGTTCGAGAAAAAGAACGTTCCTCATTTCGAACTCGGAACATACGCACACATGGCATTCTTGGAGCCGGAAAGATTTGAAAAAGTTGCCCCGGCTCCTTCGGTTAATCTTTCCACAAAGGAAGGGATGCTGACCATGATCGACTTCTATCGGACATTGGAAGGCAAAAGAAAATACACCTTCAACGGGAAAATGCAGGATCTTAAAAAAAGGCTTGAAAAGTACAAAGCGAGGTGTACGCATCAGGTTATAGATCCCGAACATTTTGAGATAATTCGGGCGCTTAAAAATAACTATTACTGGTACGGGGGCGGTATAATTCCGATGTTACTGAAAGGCGCAACGGCAGAAACATCCTTTTACGGGAAAGATCCCGAAACCGGTTTGGAGCTGAAGGTAAGGCCCGATTTCTTTAATATCTCCGAAAATATAGGGGTTAACGCGGTAATATCCTTCAAAACTACCAGAGCGGACAGTATAGGAAAATTCTCTTACGATTGCGCAAAGCACATGTACGAACTGACCGAAGGAATGTATCAGGAGGTCATGAGCAACGTAACGGGCAGAAAATTCAACGTGACGATCATGATAATGCTTCAAACAATACCCCCGTATCAACCGGCTGTACTGTTTTGGTCACCGGAAGATATTCAGCTCGGGAAATACAAATACCATCAAGCGCTTTCAATTGTCCGGGAATGTTTTGAAAAAAAATCCTTTCAAATAGGATTCGATGCAAAAGCCCCGAAAGGACAATGCGGAATAATTGACTTTGAATTGCCCGACTGGGCTAAAAAAGAAATACACCCGACTGCAATAGACGGGGATTACGAAGAAGACAATAATTAAATAAAAATCAATCATGGAAGAAGCAAAAGAAGTTCAATTCAAGTTACCGGAAACGGTAAAATTTCCCGGGGTCCTTTTCGAAGGAGCCGAGGACATGGAAGAAGTAAAAGAAAAACTGACGGAATCGGGGTTTATTGCGATTCAAAGAAAAGAAGTAATTGCCGACCGGCTGATGAGCACCGAAGAGATAAACAACATTCGGGAGGAATACGGCGAGATAGCGGAAACGGCTTTACCCGAATTACAATCGGAATTGGCCGAACTGGAAGCCAAGTTCAAAAGGGAAAAGAAAACAATGGAGGGGAAGATCGCTTCAATGAATACCAAATTCAAGGACTTGGTTTATCTGGCCAAAAAGGGGATTAAGGATTTTGAATTGGTAAGCGATTGCACATTTCGGATCCCCGTATTAAACCACTATCTCTATTATACATGGATCAACGACCGGTTTGAACTGGCATTGGTTCAGGAAATACCCAACCACGAACGCAATGATATATTTAATTCCGTGGAAAGGAACAAAGCGATCTTTGAAGAATTGGGCTTTGAATTGCCCGAAATCGATCTGAACGAAGGCAAAGAAAATTTCAGAAGGTTTTCCGGTGACGGTTACGACTTCGAAGTCTGGACGGAAAACGATTTCATTCATGTAATAAAGATGTGGACGGAGGATTTTGTAAATGAACATACCGGTGAAGTTATATCGGAAAACAAAAGGGAAAGAGAGGATTATTCAATTGAAGATTACCCTTATTCGGATTTGGAAGATGGGGAGATTGAAGGGGAAGAAGGGGAGACCGACGAAGTATCGGACGATCCTGAGGAATAATCCCTATTGGGAAAAGGTAAAGCGGGAAGTAAGATTGAGAGACAGGCACAGGTGCCGAAAGTGCGGTAAGAGCTTCCCGCTGGAAATACATCACAAAACCTACAAGGTAAACGGTGTGTCGATTGTCGGAAAAGAATTGGATTATCTGGATTGTTTAATAACGCTTTGCGAGGACTGTCATGAGAAAGAGCATAAGTGAAATAAAGTCGGCGTGCTTCCACTGCAAACACAGCGAGGAAGGCGGCCCCAAAGGGATTATTGAATTTATGGTCTTTTGTCCGATTTACGGGTTCTACCGTCCGCGCTTTGCTCCATGTAAAATAGGGAGATACGAGACGGATACGAGACGGTATAAGGAGTTTGAAAAACTGATAAAATAAATGGACGGATATACATTAACAAGCAAGATGCGACAAGCGCGAAGAAGTTTCAGGTTTACCGCAGTCGAACAGGCCCTTTTCTATGAACTGGTGGCTGTTTGTAATGGCGAGGACTGGCGGGACGTTTTTGATTGCTCTAACATTGAGCTTTGTTTTGCAATAGGTATACAGGAAAAAACCCTGATCAAGGCGCGTGAGACTTTAATTAATTCGGGGTTAATATTTTATCAGTCCGGTAAAAGCAAAAGACAGGTCGGGAGATATTCTTTTACAACCCCTTTCGCAACTACTGTAAATAATACAGGAGATAATACAGCCGATAAGGGAGCCAATGGTACAGCCGATAAGGGAGCCAATGAGGGAACCAATACTACAGACTTATATAAACATAAAACAAAACAAAACAAAACAAAAGAAGATAAGGAAAAGCCTAAACGGTTTTCCCCTCCTTCGATTGAAGAGATAAATAATTTTTTCATCAAAAAAGGGCTTAGTCCGGAAGATTCAAAATACCGTTCCGAAAGCTTCTTTGCTTTCTACGATTCCAAAAATTGGATGGTGGGAAAAAATAAGATGTCCAACTGGAAATCGGCAGCATCAAGAAGCTTGGAATGGGAAGACAGGAGAACAAGTCAATTCAAATCAAATTTCGCCTCACATGACAACAGTAAGCAATACTCCGAATTTTGAAGGTATTTTGGAAGAAATGAAGATCCGGGGCATGAAGATCCCCGATCAGAAAGTTTTGATAAATATTCCGGATGCAAAAACAATTCTTTTCAATGCCATGAAGTATTTCGTAGGACTGGAAGGACGTGAAATGGTTTGGATAGAAGAATACGACAAGGTTTCCGAGTGGTTGCAAAATAACAGTGGAAGAGGTCTTTTCCTTTACGGTACATGCGGACGCGGGAAGTCTGTTCTTTGCCGTTATGCAATTCCCGCAATACTCATGAAGTACAGCAAGAAAATTACTTATGTTTTTGACGTTCAGGATATAAACAAAGATATTGATTCCGTTTTGGAAAAACATATCATTTCCCTTGACGATATCGGAACGGAGGAGCTGAGTGTGAAATACGGTGAAAAAAGGATGGCATTCGCAGAAATAATCGATTCTGCCGAAAAACACGGGAAGTTGGTGATTATATCCAGTAATTTGAATGAAACCGAACTTAAAAGCAGATACGGAGACAGGATATTCGACAGGATATTATCCACTACAAAAAGGGTTTTGTTTCAAGGGGAAAGTTTCAGAAAATGAGCGAAAAGATTAAAATACTGGACGAAGTGTTTTCCAAGTTCATACGGAAACGGGGTTATGATTCTCACACGGGATATAATCAATGTTTCACTTGCGGAAAAACAATGGACTGGAAACAATTGCAGTGCGGACATTACATTCCGAGGGGCAACATGTCTCTTCGTTTCGATCTTAAAAATTGCTTTCCGCAATGTCATGATTGCAATGTAACGAAACGGGGCAACTTGAAGGTTTACAGATCGAGATTGATTCAAGAATTCGGTATTGTTCATGTTTACTATTTGGAAGAAAAGAAAGAAGAATTTAAGCAATATTCCGATTTTGAACTTGATATACTTATTGCTTATTACAAAAAACTGACAAAATGAAAAAAGATTTAAAAATACAAGATCCTCACGAAGCTCTACTGCTGATGAAAAAGGAAGAGAAAAAGAGAAAGAGGAAATTGAAGAAAGTGGAAATCTCGCGCGGCTTTGTTTTGACAACCGATAAAGCGAAGTGGGAGGAATATAATGAAAAGAAATGAAACACGGATCACTTTTCAGCGGAATAGGAGGATTCGATTTGGCAGCCGAAAGAGTAGGTTGGAAAAATATATTTCAGGTAGAGATCGATCCTTTTTGCCAAAAGATTTTAAAATATCATTTTCCCAATACGGAATTATATGAAGACATCACAAAAACAGATTTCAAGAAATACAGAGGTTCAATTGACATTGTTTCCGGAGGATTCCCCTGTCAACCTTTCTCCCTTGCAGGAAAAAGAAAAGGCAATGAAGATAATCGCTTCCTCTGGACGGAAATGCTTCGATGTATACGAGAGTGTAACCCGTCATGGGTCGTTGCTGAAAACGTTTACGGGTTGCTTTCTCAAGGAGGTGGAATGGTATTCGAACAGGTGTGTTCTGACTTGGAAAACGAAGGGTACGAAGTTCAACCGATTATTGTTCCGGCTGCTGGTGTCGGAGCTCCCCACAAAAGAGACAGGATTTGGTTTGTTGTCAACCGTTCAAACGCAAGGACTGAAGGTCTGCAACGAAAAAGGGAAAACGGAATTCATGAATCTGAAATTGCTGCCGACTCCCTTGGCGTCCGAGATAACGGGAAGCCCGGAGATAGTAACGGGAAAAAGAAAAAAGAGAGTATCCGGACAGAATTACAGTGTGATGCTGAAAGATCTTGCCGCGAGCGGGTTGCTTCCCACTCCGAATGCTGCCGAGGGAGAAAAATACTCAAAGAAATTAAATCCGAACAGCCAAATGGGAAGGAGTTTGTCTGCAATGGACGTAAATGGTTTATTGGGAAAAGAACGACCTGGGAAGAATTCCCTACTCAATCCCCTGTATGTGGCGGAAATGATGGGCTTCCCGACCGATTGGACGGTATTACCTTTCCAAAATGGAGAAGAGAAAGTATAAAAGCTTACGGGAATGCGATAGTTCCCGAGATGGCTTACAGTATATTTAAGACAATAGAAAGAATAAGATGAAAGAAAAATTCATACTCGATGTATGTTGCGGACCTCGAATGTTTTGGTTTAATAAAAAACATCCGAATGCGATCTATTTAGATAAAAGAAAAGAATCTTTCGTTGCATGTGACGGAAGGAAAGTAGACGTGAATCCCGACATAGTCGGAGATTTTACCGATATGCCTTTTGAGAATAATTCTTTCAAGCTTGTAATATTCGATCCTCCCCATTTGAACCAACTCGGAGAAAACAGTTACATGTGTCAGAAATACGGAAAACTATTTGCGACTTGGGAGACGGATTTAAAAGCGGGGTTTGATGAATGTATGAGAGTACTCGAACCTTTTGGGATTTTGATTTTTAAGTGGAACGAGAACCAAATCCCGGTTACTAAAATATTGGAAATTTTTGGACAAGAACCGCTTATCGGTCATAAATCCGGTAAAAGTTCTCAAACGCACTGGATGTGCTTTATGAAAATAGTTTAATAAATAATAAGATGAAAATATACGAAAACGGAAATCAAAATACATTATTCACAATTTAATAAAAATCAATCATGGAAATATTAAACATCAATGAAATCGCGTCTGCCAAAATAAAGGCGATGCATGAAAGCGGAGAAATAAAAGAAAGAATCGAAAGCGGAGTTGAAAAGACAATCAACGAAGCCATTGATTCTGCCGTCAAAGATTATTCTTTCAGAAGAAAAATCGAAGAAAGTATCGAAAAAGAATTGGGAGAAGTAGCCTCCGGCGTCAATTTTACGGCATACAAAAATTTCCTGATCGATCGAATGAATAAGTATATATCTTCTTCACTGAAAAAAGAAACCGCCAAAAAAATCGAAGAAGATTTTAAGAAAATATACTTTGATGCCCCAAAAGAGATAAAGCTTTCAGAAATTCTCGAAAAATACAAACAATGGCTGATGGGATGGCTGGACGAAGATGATCGCCGGGAATGGGAGAAATTTTCCATCGAATTCGATAGAGAATATAAATACTGGATCGGCATAAAAGCAGGAAAGCCCGGCAGGGGTAAATATTCGGGTGAATACGAGAGCTTTGAGTTTACGATTCACTACGATAATGAAGATAACGCCAAAGGAACGATCGGCAGGGCTTCTCTCGGACTAAAAGAGTTTGATAAGCAGATCTCGCTCGGGAACTTAAGTGATTTTGAAATCCTCGTTTTTAATCTTTTGTATATGAAGACTCCCATCATAATAGATATAGACTGCGAAGATGATGTTGACAATTATTTATACGATTACGATTAAGCCGTTAACCATGGACACCCCATCAAGAAAAAACAACTCGGGCTATCTCGTTAAAACGAGGAAAGGCATGATCGGCCGAACTTATCACCGAGATGACCTTGTAAACGGGAAACAGCCCGTATACGTGGAAAAGGACGGAAAGGAATTGAAATTATTGTGCGATCCCGAAACGCTTGTCGTGACGGGGTTTATCGATTGAAAACAACGAATAAAATTTCAGAACAATGAACAGGAAAAAACATATAGCATCGATCAGTTTCGGAAAAGACAGTCTCCGTATGTTATTTTATATTCTTGAAAACAATCTCCCGCTTGATGAAGTGGTATTTTATGATACGGGGATGGAATTTCAAGCAATATACGATATTCAAGATAAGATACTTCCGCTGTTAAAAGAAAAGGGGATAAAATACACGGAATTATACCCGGCTGTTCCGTTTCGAACAAAAATGTTCGACATCGACGTACAGTGTCGTGACGGATCCACTCACAAGGGGTACTCTTGGTGCGGAGGTGTTTGTCGATGGGGCACTTCGGATAAGTTGACGGCATTAAAAAAATACATCGGTGATAATTACGACTATGTGGGTATAGCTGCCGATGAAACCGATCGTATTGAAAAAGAGAAGCGCACTAATCGTATTCTTCCGTTAGTCGATGCAGGAATAACAGAGCAGCAGGCGCTTGAGTATTGCTACTCTAAAGGATACTGCTGGGAAGAGGACGGAATAAGGCTTTATGATATATTCGATCGGGTTAGCTGCTGGTGCTGCGGCAATAAGAATAACCGCGAATTGTATGGCATGTACCATTATCTACCAAACTATTTTGCCAGTCTAAAGGAACTGCAACGTAGAAATAGACTGCCATTCCGTGGAGCCGGGAAAGACTCCGTTTTCGATATAGAAAGAAAAATCATCACCGGAACACTCCGATTTAAAACCAAGAAACTTAAATCTTCAAAATCCATAAAAATAAAGCAATCATGAAACGAATAACGGAAATAGACAACATATCGGTGTACCTATCACAAGAAGATTTGTGTACGATCGAAATCGAGAGGTATGAAGACTCGGAAGATGGAGAAGTCTTTTCCAACCTGACAAAACAGCAGGTATTTTATTTGGCATATACGCTATTAGACATTTATAAGGATATGGAAGTGTGATTTTTTGATTGGAAAATATTTGAATATGAAAATAATCCGTGTGTTCCCTCGCAAAACAAATGCAACGCCTGATGACGAAAACGTCAGGATTGCCTCTACGCCTACTTTCTTTGATGAAGCGGATGAGGTGCGTATATCCGTAGCTTTTACGTGGGATATCGCATGGGCAGAGTGGGCGGCCAAACAATGGAAGCATGTGGCACCGGTGAAGATCGGAGGACCGGCATATAGCGAACCCGGTGGCGATTTCGTGCCGGGCATGTATATGAAGAAGGGGTATGTTATCACCTCCCGGGGTTGCCCCAACCGCTGCTGGTTCTGCCAGGTGCCTAAACGTGAAGGAGGTGTTCTCCGAGAACTTCCGGTTACGGACGGTTGGATACTGACCGACGATAATTTACTGGCTTGTTCGGACCGGCATATAGATGAAGTGTTCGCAATGCTTGCACGGCAACCCCGCAGACCACAATTCTGCGGAGGACTGGAGGCAAAGCTTCTTACTCCTGCGATGGCCGAGAGATTAAAAGAGGTAAAACCGGAAAGTATATTCTTCGCATACGATACTCCCGATGATTACGAACCTCTTGCAGAAGCCGGGAAGATGCTTTTTGAAGCGGGGTTTACCCGTGGATCCCATGATCTGAATGCTTACGTGCTTTGCGGATATAAGAAAGATACCTTTGAAAAAGCATTAAAACGGATGGAGGACACTTGGCGTGCCGGCTTTGTTCCCATGGCAATGCTTTATCGGGATTTCAAAGGCGATTACGATAAAAAATGGAAAGAATTTCAACGGGAATGGGCGAATCCGATTATACGGGGATTCAAGCTGAAAAGTATTCGCTTATAATTTTCTAATCTTAAATAAATGAGAACACAAAACGAAGGGACCGAACTCGGAGATTGGGTATTCGGATATAAAGGAGAGAAGGAAGTAAAGATTAAAATTAAACATAACTCAAAAATGGAAAAACAAACTGAAGAAATAAAGGAAATAAAAAAATATGCGAAAAATTGAATGGTATTATCGTGTTCTTGTGGATGCACACGATTTATGTCAAAGAATCATATCCGGAGAAGAAAACCAATTCGGAAGAAATGATCTGCTAAACGAAGATATAGGAAACTTGATTGAAGAAACAACAAGTTTTTCCGTACACGAAGTAAGTGAAAATGAATTGATGCCTTTTATTTAAAAATTAAACATGTAAAATATCCCGATAAAACTCTTTCAAATCGCGGCGTTTTATCGGGTAAAATGTAAAGTAACATGATCACATTAAAGCAATATGCAGAGTTTTTGAATATAAGCGAAGAGTATCTTCAGAATAAAAGGTCCTTCAGCGATTATCGTCATGCTCTGATGTTGCTTTGTCGTGAGTCGGGGATGAAGGAATCCGAGATAGCTTCAAGGTTCGGATTCAATCGCTCTACCGTTTATTCCGGGATAAGGAAGGCAAGGGATTTGTTAAGCGTTAAGGACAGGATAATGAGGGGGATTTACTTTGAATTAAAGAAATTTAACAACTGTTGAAAACAAACCCCCGAAAAGCTTGGCAAAGAAAAACCCTTTAAATACCTTTGAAAGAGATTGTTTTAGGTTATTTAAGTGGAAGAAGGAAAAGAAAACAGCGGAGGTAAACTTACACCCAAGCAGGAAATGTTCTGCCGGGAATTTATTGTTGATTTGAATGCCACACAGGCGGCAATAAGGGCGGGATACAGCAAAGAAACAGCCAAAACCATTGCTTCCCAGATATTGACCAAACTTAACATTTTGGAAAGGATTGCGGAACTTAAAGAAGAAAGAAACAGTAGATTGAGGGTAGATGCGGATTATGTGTTAAAAAGAAGCATTGAAATAGACACCCTCGATGTTAAAGATATACTCGATGAGAACGATAACCTTCTGCCGATAAAGAACTGGCCGAAAGCTTGGAGGATGTCCGTATCGGGAATAGAAATTACCCAAGTAAAAGGATCCGAAAGCGAAACTTCTCTTCTGAAAAAAATCAAGTGGCCGGATAAGGTTAAAAATCTGGAATTGCTCGGAAAGCATGTTGACGTAGCCGCATTCAAAGAGAAAGTCGAATTGAGCGGTGACGGTATCTCGGATATAAATGTAGTAATCGTTAGAAACAAAGAGGATTTGAAAAGATGAGCGATTGCACCATCTATATGACCCCTGTCGGTGAAAAGATCTATGATGCCCTCCGAGACCCGAGAGTGAAGATTATACTGCTTCCCGGAGGAACGAGATCCAGTAAGACACACTCCATAATGCAAAACCTTCATGTTTCCATGTCCGAAAACAGGAATTTCAGGATAATGGCATGGAGGGCAAAACAAACATGGGTGAGAATGTCCATTTTATCGGATTGGGAGCGTGAATTTCTTGCAAAGAACGATTTGACAAAGTATTATTCCACTACAAAGATTCCTCCTTTCTTCCGGATGAAACAAACAAGATCTTCATTGGAATTCGGAGGCCTTGACGATCCTCAAAAAGTTCACGGAGTTGCCGCCGATTTGCATTGGATCAACGAAGCGATGGAAATGGAGCGCGACACCTTCAGACAGATTCTTCAAAGATCGAAAGGCCCTGGAAAATCCAGTGTGCGTTGACCCCGTGCGCCAAGGCGGAGTTGACCCCTTGA
>DAIQOU010000073.1:0-13559 GCA_036787725.1 Bacteroidales bacterium | reverse complement strand
GTCCACCAGATTCCAAAGCAGGTGCATTCCCTTGATATTTGCTTTCCCGACACTACAATGATTCTGTTTTCAGTATTGTTTGTAAACCCAAAGGTAATGTGTCGGATACCGTTTTTTCCTTTCTCATTTCTAAAGAAGATACGGTCTTGTTATCTTATCAAGCGTATTTCAAGTCCGAGATACCTGTACACATGAAAAAAATAGTCATTTTCGCAGATTTTTACCAATATTCGCATTCTTGGAAATTTAATCGGTGGGAAGATGCATACTATATCTCGTCAGTATCGTTGGAGACTGTTTTTTCTTATTATGTAAAAGGACGGGACAAAGGAAGAGACGATTTGATTACAGAGTCGATAGTCGTTCACGCTTTGCCCGAATCGGATATTCCGTTTCCCTCCACAGGAAAAAAGTTAAATGGACGTTCTCGGCAGCTTTATGAAATGAAAGATACAACCGAAGATGATTTTTGGATCCCTTATATTAATTGCCTGTAGAATAGTTGAAAAAATTAATTATTCGTCCAATCAAATACTTGATTGCAGATTTGACAAAGAATACCCTCTTGATAATGGTGCTATGTGGGGAGTCGGATATGTAAACAGAGGTAACTCTCAATATATTAGAGCCCGCATCACTGTAAATTATTCCTTGGATTGCGAAAAATTAAACTTTCGGATGCAGTTTCTTTTTCGTTCCTATGCATAGAAACGAGCGTTCCACCGTGGAGAAACGAGCGTTTGTCCGCGGGAGAACGAGCGTTCCATCGTGGTGGAACGAGAAGTTTTATGCACCGAGAGAAATAAATATTCGCAAGGGAAAGAATAAATAAAGGGGATGGAGACGTTAGTTGAATGCAGCAACCCGACTAAAAACTTCTTCCGGCGCCTCCTCCTCCGAAGCTTCCGCCGCCACCGCCGCCAAAACCTCCTCCACCGGAAAAACCTCCTCCGCTGCCGAATCCTCCTCCAAAACCTCCCATACCTCCGAAGCCTCCACCGCGGAAACCGCCTCCGCGACCGGGTCTTCCTCTGTTTCGATTGCTGAGATAGACAATGGCAAAAATAATAATGATCAGCAGGATGGTAAATCCGATGGATTCTTCCGGTGAATCTCCTTGTTCGTCAGCCTGAAATTCCCCGGCTAAATAGCCGGTAATAGCCGTGATGGCATCGTCGGTGGCATGGTAATAATCTCCGGTTTGAAGGTAAGGGATCATGTAATTGTCTATGATTCTTCCTACTCGGGCATCATTCAAGAGATGTTCCACTCCGTAACCTGTGGCAATGAATACCTGTCCCCGTTCGTTCCCGGATCGTGGTTTGATAAGGATAACTATTCCGTTATTCTTTCCTTTTTGTCCTATTCCCCATTTTTCTCCCAATTGGGTGGCGTAATCCGATACCGCATAGCCACCCAAATCCTTGATGGTTACCACGTAGATTTGAGTGGAAGTGGTATCGTAATAAGTGATCAATCGTTGTTCCAATTCCTTTTGTTGACCGGAATTAAATACGTTCGCAAAGTCATTTACCAACCGCGGCGGCGACATCGGTTCCGGGATGTCTTGCCCTTGAACGGTTAATATACAAAAGAGGAAAAAGAATAATATGCCGGAATGTATTCTCATAAACAAAATATAGGAGGATTGCGCATTATTTAAAACTCTACTTTGGGAGCCGATTGGGCACCCGGGTCTGCTTCGAAATACGCTTTCTTTTCAAATCCGAAAATAGATGCCAATATGTTGCGCGGGAACTTCCGTATGGATTGATTGTAATCTTGAGCCAGATCGTTGAATTTTTTTCGTTCGGTTGAAATCCGATTCTCGGTTCCGGCCAGTTCGTCTTGTAACGCCATAAAATTGGTATTCGCTTTCAAATCGGGATAATTTTCCTGTACCATCAATAATCGTCCCAATGCACTGCTTAGTTCGCCTTGGGCCGCTTGATACTTTTGCAGATTTTCTTCGGTGAGGTCGTCTGCCGACAACTGTATTTGAGTGGCTTTGGCACGGGCTTCCACTACATCGGTCAGCGTCTTTTGTTCATGGGTAGCATATCCTTTTACGGTGGCTACCAAATTCGGAATCAGGTCGGCCCGGCGTTGATAAGCGTTTTGTACCTGTGCCCATTGAGAAGTAACGGCTTCTTCTTTTGTCACCATGCCGTTGTAGGAAGAAGATCCGACTAAAACACAAATGACGGCAATGACGATAATTGTTATTATTACTGCTCCTTTTTTCATACGTTTTTTATTTTATATTTATTGTTTTATTAATGGGTTATCCATAGTGTGTGAGAGACAATCTCGTCCCTTGCGAAATTTACTTCCAACCTTAACCGGATGATATCGGACAACTGTCCGGTAAATATAACCATAAAAATCTATTTCATATAATATATTTACTCTTTGGATATTAAACAACCAATCCGGTAATTTTGTTGTCTTCTTCCTTTTTTGTAACCGGATACTAAAAAATGGAATTCTTTTATTGTGAGTGCAAATATGCTATAAAACATATTTATGGTGAGTTTCAATTCAAGTGTAAAGCTTTATCTTTGCCGCAAAACAGTACAGCACAGCACAGAATAATACTGTATACATTGATTATCATAAAACACAAACAGGATGAATTATAGATTTTTATTGACCATTATCAGTGCATTATTTCTTGTTTCCTGCGCGGAAAAAAAAGTGGTTATTCTTATTGAAGATTCAAGTTCTCATCGGATTTTATATGGAGTCGGGCAGCTCCAATCTGCATTGGAAAGTATTGATTATTCCGTTTCTGTTGAAACCGAACAATCGGATCAAAAAAGTTTTATTATTTCCGTGCGCGAAAACGGAAATGATTCTTTGTCCAAGGAGGGGTATATCATCCGTTCCGGAGAAGGAGGTATTTCCATTACCGGTAATGATGCTTCGGGAGCTTTATACGGGTGTATGGAGTTGACGGAACGCATTAAGGAAAGTAAAAAAATACCGGAAAATATGGATTTTACCGACCAACCGGAAATGGTGTTGAGAGGGGCATGTGTAGGAGTGCAGAAGCCGTATTATTTACCCGGACGAACGGTATATGAATATCCTTATACGCCGGAAACATTTCCTTGGTTTTATGATAAAGAACAGTGGATCGAGTACCTGGATATGTTGGTTGCCAACAAAATGAATTCTCTTTATTTGTGGAACGGTCATCCCTTTGCATCCTTGGTTAAATTGGATGATTATCCTTATGCGGTAGAGGTGGATGACGAGACATTTCGGAAAAATGAAGAAATGTTTGCTTTTCTCACGGAAGAAGCGGATAAAAGAGGAATCTGGGTGATTCAAATGTTTTATAATATATTGGTATCAAAACCGTTTGCAGAGCATCACGGAATTAAGACCCAAGATCGGAGCCGGCCGATTACCCCGTTGATCGCGGATTATACCCGTAAGTCGGTAGCCGCTTTTATTGAAAAATACCCTAATGTCGGTTTGTTGGTTTGCTTGGGAGAAGCCATGGATACGTATGAAGACGATGTGGAATGGTTTACGAAAACCATTATTCCGGGAGTGAAAGACGGGCTGACTGCCTTGGGAAGAACCGATGAGCCTCCGGTAGTGTTGCGTGCTCACGATACCGATTGTAAAATGGTGATGGATGCTTCTTTGCCTTTGTATAAGAACTTATATACCATGCATAAATATAATGGAGAATCGTTGACTACCTATCAGCCGCGCGGCTCATGGTCTAAAATACATACCGATTTGAGCAGTTTGGGATCGGTTCATATTTCTAATGTGCATATATTGGCGAACTTGGAACCTTTCCGTTACGGATCTCCGGATTTTATTCAAAAGAGTGTACATGCCATGCACGATGTTCACGGAGCGAATGCGTTGCATCTTTATCCGCAGGCTTCTTATTGGGATTGGCCGTATACTGCCGATAAAACGGAGCCTCGGTTGGTTGAAATCGAAAGGGATTGGATTTGGTACCGGGCTTGGGCGCGCTATGCTTGGAATGTAAACCGCGACAGAGAAGAAGAGATAAGTTATTGGTCTCGTACATTGGCTCAAATGTACGGTTGTGACGAGACATCCGGAAAAGAAATATTGGAGGCTTATGAACAATCGGGAGAAATCGCCCCCAAATTACTTCGCAAATTCGGGATTACGGAAGGAAATCGGCAAACCTTGTTATTGGGAATGTTCTTGAGCCAACTGACCAATCCGGCCAAATGGAAAGTATATCCGGGATTTCATGAGTCTTGCGGTCCGGAGGGCGAAATGCTGATCGAGTATATGGAAAAAGAGTGGAATAACCGGCGTCATACGGGAGAAACGCCTCCTCAATTGATCTCGGAAGCAGTCACTCATGGGGAAGCTGCGGTTGCAGCTATCGATAAAGCAGCTTCGAAAGTAAGTAATAATAAAGAGGAATTCGATCGCCTGAAGAATGATATGTATTGTTATCGGGCATTTGCCAACTGCTTTTCGGAAAAGGTAAAGGCGGCCATGTCCATTTTACGATATACTCATTCGAATGATATTGCCGACTTGGAAAATGCCGTTCCTTTTATTGAGAAAAGTTTGGAATATTATCGGGAATTGGTTGATCTGACAAAAGATACTTACTTGTATGCCAACAGTATGCAGACGGCTCAACGTCGTATTCCCATCGGAGGAGATGACGGCAATAATAAAACATGGGCGGAATTGCTGCCTCATTATGAAGCCGAACTGACTAATTTTAAGAAGAATATAGCTTTTTTGAAGGAATACGGTACCTCGGATAATCGTGCTTCCGAAGTGTTGAAACCGGTGGATGTCAAAATCACGGAATCGAATATCATGAGGTATCCCATTCAGTCCGGAGAAAAAGTATTTACGGATGAAAACTTTGTAATTGAAGGCTTTGCCGAAGAGTTAAAAGCGATGAAGCCGTTCCGTTTGAGCCGTAAAGAACAAACCGAATCGGGAACGTCCTTCACCTTTGAAAGCGATAAGCCCGTACAGGTATTGATCGGATATCTGAATACGGAAAGAAAGGAATATGCAAAAGCGCCTACGTTGGAAACGAATGCCGGAGCCAATCAATACGGACAGGGGGATGTGAAAATAGCGAATGCATTGAATATTCCGGGCAGGGCTTCGGTTAATATTCATACGTATTCTTTCCCGGAAGGAAAACATACCCTTAATTTGGGAAAAGGGGCGTTGATGGTCATCGGTTTTGCGGATGGGAATCAGCCCATAAAACCTTGGAATGCCGGTTTTGGAGGAGAGGATGCTTCAAGTAAAATCGATTGGTTGTTTTATTGAGTTTTTCAGTTCCCGTGTGAGTACAACACAACCTTTTTGCCATCTTAGTTTTATTGATAATCCCGGAAATTAATTGGTAACAAATGAATAATACTTTAATTGTTTTTCTTTTTTGTCTGATCGGAAGCGGTGCGATTGCTCAAATCGGGCCGGTGCCGGAAGAGGTAATGAAAAAGATATATGAGGAAGTAAAAACACCTTATAAGTACGGGTTGGTGTTGGCTCCTTCCGATAACAATCATAAAATGGACTGTCCCACCGTCTTTCGCGAAAAAGGGAAGTGGTACATGTCCTACCTGGTGTATGACGGAAAATCCGGAAAATCCGGGCGCGGCTATGAAACATGGTTGGCCGAAAGTGATGACTTGTTGGAATGGAAAACGTTGGGTCGGATATTGTCTTTTCCTGAAAAAGGATCGGGACGCTGGGATGAAAACCAACGGGCCGGATATGTCGGACTGATTGATTATGAGTGGGGAGGAACTTACCGGGCGCAACAAGTAAATAATAAATATTGGATGCCTTATTTCGGCGGAACCGGCCAAGGGTATGAACAGGGAAGATTGGAAGAAGGGATGGCTTACACGGAAGGGGATATTACCCGGCCGCATGAGTGGAAATCGTTGGATAAACCGATTCTTTCTCCGTTGGATCCGGATAAGGGCTGGTGGGAAAATATTACCCAATATAAACCTACAGTGATTTGGGATAAGAAAAAGACATTGGGCGCCCCTTTTGTGATGTTTTATAATGCCGGAGGTATAAATCCGGAGAATAAGGTAAAGGCAGAGCGGATAGGTATTGCTCTTTCGGATGATATGATTCGTTGGAGACGTTATCACGGGAATCCGATTGTCAACCATGAGGAAGGAATCACCGGAGACGGCGTGATCCAACAAATGGGAGAGGTGTATGTGATGTTTTATTTTGGTGCTTTTCGTAAGAATCGTCCTTATAAGGCATTCAATACGTTTGCTTGTTCGTATGATTTGATTCATTGGACCGATTGGGAGGGAGAAGATCTGATCATTCCTTCCGAAAGATATGATAATTTATTCGCTCATAAATCGTGTGTGGTAAAATGGGAAGGATCGGTTTATCATTTCTATTGCGCCGTTAACGAACACGACCAGCGGGGAATTGCGCTTGCGGTTTCCAACGATAAAGGTAAAAGCTTGGTTCGTTTTCCGAAACCGGATAAGGATACTTTCCGTAAGGAAGTGTCATTGAATGAGGAGTGGAAAACGATAGCCCATGATACGGATAGGCATGCTTATGACGGTTTTGAGAAGGTAAATTATAATGATAACGAATGGATTAAAACGGATGTGCCGCATAATTGGGACCAATATGAAGGCGTTCGGCGTTTGAAACATGGGAATCTTCACGGAACAGCTTGGTATAGAAAGCAATTTACGGTAGAACGGCAACAACCGGGAAAACGTTATTTCTTATATTTTGAGGGAGTAGGTTCATACGCTACCGTATTTTTGAATGGGAAAGAAGTCGGTACTCATCGTGGAGGACGTACCACTTTTACGTTGGATGTGACGAAGGAGTTGGATTTTGATCGTTCGAATGTGTTGGTAGTACGGGCCGATCATCCTCCTTTGATTTCGGATTTGCCTTGGGTATGCGGAGGGTGTTCTTCCGAGTGGGGATTTTCGGAGGGGTCGCAACCCATGGGAATCTTTCGTCCCGTTACCTTGGTGGTGACAGATGAGGTAAGAGTGGAACCTTTCGGAGTGCATGCGTGGAATCATACTCCTCAACAAACGGAAAATAAGGAATTGGCATTTACATTGAATGTAAATACAGAAGTTAAAAATTACGGAGAGATCGTTCGCCGGGTAGAGGTGATACAGAAGTTGGTAAATGCTGAAGGAATACAGGTCGAACGTATTACTGACAGCCTTTTTTTGCAACCGGGTGAAGTTAAAATAGTGCAACAACAATCCAAACCCATTGTGAACCCTCATTTGTGGGATACCGAGAACCCTTATTTATATAAGTTGATTACCATGGTGAAGGAAAACGGAAAGGTGATCGATGAGGAAACGCTGTCTTACGGGTTTCGCTGGATATCCTGGCCGATTTATCGGGAAGGGGACGATCAACGTTTTCATTTGAACGGTAAACCGGTGTTCCTGAACGGAGTGTGTGAGTATGAACATATGTTGGGCCGGAGTCATGCTTTTTCCGAAGAACAGATCATTTCACGGGTAAATCAAATGAAAGCGGCCGGATTCAATGCTTTTCGGGATGCTCACCAGCCGCATCACCTGCTTTACGGCCGATTGTGGGATAAGTACGGATTTCTGTGGTGGACTCAGTTGTCCGCTCATGTTTGGTATGATACACCCGAGTTTCGGGAGAATTTCAAGCATAATTTAAGAGAGTGGGTAAAAGAACGACGGTCAAGCCCTTCCGTTGTATTGTGGGGACTTCAAAACGAAAGTGTTTTGCCCGAGAGTTTTGCAAAGGAATGTGTCGAGATCATTCGGGAAATGGATCCTACTTCTCCTTCTCAACGCTTGGTTACTACTTGCAATGGAGGGTCCGGAACGGATTGGAATGTAGTTCAAAACTGGTCGGGGACGTATGGCGGTGATCCTTATAAGTATGATGAGGAATTGAGCAAAAAAGAACAATTGCTGAATGGAGAGTACGGGGCATGGAGAAGTATCGATTTGCATACGGAGGGAGAATTTAAACAAGACGGACCGTGGAGTGAGGAGCGTATGGCGTTATTGATGGAAATGAAAGTACGGTTGGCCGAAAAGGCGAAGGATCGGGTTTGCGGTCAATTCCAATGGATATACAGTTCGCATGATAATCCGGGAAGAATACAGAATGAGGAAGGTTTTCGGGATATGGATCGGATCGGACCGTTTAATTATAAAGGCTTGGTCACTCCGTGGGAAGAACCGTTGGATGTTTATTATATGTATCGCTCCAATTATATTTCCAATAAAGAGGCTCCCATGGTTTATATCGCGTCTCATACATGGAACAATCGTTGGACCGACCCCGGTGTGAAGGATGGGATTATTGTTTATTCCAACTGCGATGAAGTGGAATTATTTAATGATGTAAAATCCGAATCGTTAGGCAGGCGTAAACGGGAAGGTATCGGTACCCATTTTCGTTGGGACGGAGTCAATATCCGTTATAATGTGTTGTACGCCGTCGGATATGTGGACGGTAAACCGGTAACGGAAGATTACATTGTGTTGGATCAATTGCCTCCGGCTCCTCAATTTGATTTATTATATAAAGACATACAAAATCAAACGTTACCGGAAAAGGGATATTATTATCATTATCGGGTGAATTGCGGCGGCCCGGATTATGTGGATGAAAACGGCAATCGATGGTTGGCTGATGTTCGGAAAGAAGAAGGAAATTATTGGGGATCGCTTTCCTGGACGGACGACTTCGGTAATCTGCCGGCGTTTTTAGCTTCTCAACGTCGCACCGGCGATCCGATTGGAGGTACCCGTGATTGGAGGCTTTTTCAAACCTTTCGTTACGGAAGAGATAGATTGAAATACCGATTCCCGTTGCCGGACGGAGAATATCGGGTGGAGTTGTATTTTATCGAACCGTGGTGGGGAACCGATCGGAGTATGGATTGTGAGGGGTTTCGCGTGTTTGATGTGGCTGTCTCGGGAGATACGTTGATCAAGGAACTGGATATTTGGTGGGAAGCCGGACATGATAATGCAGTGAAAAAAGTGGTGACCGGGTATGCGAAAGACGGAATGCTGGAAATTGCTTTTCCGAGGGTAATCGCCGGACAAGCCGTTATTTCAGCGATTGCCGTAGCAGGAAAAGTCCCGACAGAACCGGCCCCTTCGGCGCCCGGTTTGTTTGCGAATATTCAAGGAGGAGAGCATCGTCATTGGTTGGATACCGGTGAAGAGTTTAATTCGTTGCCACCCGAATTGTTTGGGACCGAGTGGATCTCTCCGTTGCCCGGAAAGAAAAAAATAACGTTTAAGTTGAATCACGATGCAGATATATACGTGAAAGAAGATACCGGATTCGTGAAGAAGTTTTATAAGAAAGGAAGTGTAAAACTGAAAGGAGGAAAGCCGGTGGTGGCCGTGCGGAAGCATACGTGGCCCGAAGAACCGAATGTACGTCCGGAGGTTACGTATGAGGCCGAACAAGCCGTAATGCAGGGTGCCGGTTGGGAACCGGTAAACCATCGAAAGAAGGACGGAGTGAAAAGGGTGGAAAACGGATCCGGTACAATTACGTGGACCATTTCACCGGGATTGGCCGGAGTATATGCGTTAAGATTCAAATATATGAATGTGAATGATCGACCAATTACGGCTACTATTCGAGTGTTGGCTTCGGACAATCGGGTGATGCGGGAAGACAGCTTATTATTTCCTTCGGCACCCGAAAAATGGCGCATGATAAGTACGACTACCGGAGCCTATATCAATGCAGGACATTATAAGGTGGAAATCAGCGGGGATGATTTGAACGGACTTTGGTTGGATGCGCTGGATATGCAATAAGAAAGTTGAAAAGTATGAGAAGAGGTTGGATTTTATCGATGTTGGGGATGTTTTGTTCCTTGTGTTTTTCTCAACAGCTAAAGAATGATTGGGAAAATCAGGCTGTATTGGAGATAAACCGAGAACCGGCTCGGGCCGACTTTATTCCTTTTGCCGAGTTGGAACAGGCGTTGGAAGGAGAACGTACCCGATCTCCTTGGTATCTTTCGCTGAACGGAGAATGGAAATTTCATTGGGTGCCCAAGCCGGAAGAAAGACCGTTGGACTTTTTTCGTTCGGATTATAACGATGCAAATTGGAAAACGATTCCCGTGCCTTCCAATTGGGAAATGCAAGGGTATGGGACCCCCATTTATGTAAGTGCGGGATATCCTTTTAAGATCGATCCTCCTCGGGTGACGGGAGAACCTAAAAAAGAATATACTTCTTTCTTGGAGCGCAATCCGGTGGGTTCTTATCGAAAGATATTTACGGTTCCCGAACAGTGGAACGGGAGAAAGGTATTCATCCATTTTGCCGGGGTGCAAAGTGCATTTTATATATGGGTAAACGGAAAACGGGTGGGTTACAGCCAAGGAAGCATGGAACCTTCCGAGTTTGATATTACGGATTATATTCAACCGGGTGGAAATGTGTTGGCAGTGGAAGTCTACCGGTGGTGCGACGGCAGTTATTTGGAAGATCAGGATATGTGGCGGACAAGCGGTATTCACAGGGACGTTTTTCTTTATTCTACGGCTTCCGTACGCATTGAAGATGTAGCTGTTCGAACGTTGTTGGATGAGAATTATCTAGATGCTCGTTTGCAGATCAAGCCTGAATTGAAATCGTATAACGGCGATAAACTGGAGGGCTGGAACATCCGGGCGCAGTTGTATGATGAGAATAATAATCCGGTATTGCAAACTCCTTTGCTGCAAGATGCTTTTCCTGTGTTGAATGCAGATTATAAAGCTGCGGTGTTGAATGATCGGACTCCGCAACGAGGCTCCGCTAAATTTGCTTGGTTGGAAACGACGGTTACGGATCCGCTGAAATGGACGGCAGAAACCCCTCATCTTTATAAGTTGGTATTGAGTTTGGTCGACAAAGACGAGCG
Source organism: Bacteroidales bacterium (assembly GCA_036787725.1). GTDB lineage: Bacteria > Bacteroidota > Bacteroidia > Bacteroidales > Azobacteroidaceae > DAIQOU01. The sequence continues at coordinate 2,612 of DAIQOU010000073.1, read as the reverse complement.
AGTCGTGGAATACATCGGGTTACCGGTGGGATTTCGCAGTGTGGAAATAAAGGACGGCCGGTTATTGATTAATGGTAAACCGGTCCGGTTAAGAGGAGTGAATCGGCACGAGCATGATCCTCTTACGGGCAGAAGTATCAGCTATGAACGGATGGAGCAAGATATTAAGTTGATGAAACAAGCCAATATCAATGCGGTAAGAACTGCGCATTACCCCAATCAAACTCAATGGTATGAATTGTGTAATCGATATGGTATGTATGTAATGGACGAGGCGGATATTGAAGAACACGGATTGCGGGGACAACTGGCAAGCGATCCTTCTTGGCACGCTGCCTTTTTGGATCGGGCAATTCGTATGGCAGAACGGGATAAAAATCATCCTTCCGTCATTTTTTGGTCTATGGGAAATGAATCCGGATACGGCCCGAACTTTGCTGCTATTTCGGCTTGGTTAAAAGACTTTGATCCTACCCGACCCATTCATTACGAAGGGGCGCAAGGCAAACCGGTCGATCCTCCGACAGTAGATGTGATCAGCCGCTTTTATCCGCGCGTGCAAGACGAATACCTGAATCCCGGTGTTCCGGAAGAAGACGATAAAGAACGAGCCGAAAATGCCCGATGGGAACGGTTGCTGAATATTGCACTCGATCCTGCCGATAATCGCCCGGTACTTACGAGTGAGTATGCGCATGCGATGGGAAATGCTTTGGGAAATTTCAAAGAATATTGGGATGAAATCTATTCCCATGATCGTATGTTGGGCGGATTTATTTGGGATTGGGCAGATCAGGGATTATATAAAACAGCTTCCGACGGAACCCGCTTTTTGGCCTACGGAGGTGATTTTGGGGATAAACCCAATCTGAAAGCATTTTGCTTTAATGGGATTGTATTTTCGGATCGCCAACTTACTCCTAAATATTATGAAGTGAAAAAGGTGTATCAACCGATGTGTGCGGAACCGGTCGGAGATATGGATTGGGAAGATATGTCGGTAGTTGTTACGAATCGTAATCACTTTTCTAACTTGAATGAATATGAAGTGAAGTGGTCGTTGATACAAGAGGGGAAGACTTGTCAATCGGGTATCTTGGAATTGCCGGATATACTTCCGGGAGAAAAGAGAAGAGTGTCGATTCCGGTTCGGAAAGGAAAGACGGATCCTCAAAATGATTGTTGGCTGCGAATCGGTTTTTATTTGAAAGAAGACCGTTTGTGGGCGGAAAAGGGATTTGAGGTCGGATTTGAGCAACTAAAAACCGGAATCGGAACGTATCAACCGGCTGCCGAAAGGAGAACGGCTCCTTTTCGGGAAGTAATAAAAACAGAAGATTATATACGTATTACTTGGAAAAATGGTTCTGCCGAATTCGACAGGACCAACGGAACGCTTTCTTCTTTGAAATATAATAATCGGGAAGTGTTGGCTAATGGTCCCGGTTTCCAAGGGTATCGAGCTCCGGCAGATAATGATAAAGGATTCGGGAATTGGTTGGCTAAGGATTGGAAAATGCATGGATTGGATAGTATGCAGCCGGTTCCGATTCGAAGTGAGATCGTGGAGGAGACGGATTCTTATATCCGTATTAAGACGGTTTCCGAGAACAGGGCTAACGAAGGGAAAATCATTCATGAGGCGTTGTGGACTTTATCCGGATCGGGAACTGTCACGGTTGAAAATATATTTATCCCCGAAGGAGAATTGCCCGAGCTTCCTCGCTTGGGAGTGGTGATGTCGTTGAATGAAGAGTTAAATCGGATGGAATGGTATGGGCACGGCCCTTTTGAGAATTATATTGATCGGAAGGAAAGTTGTCCGGTAGGAGTGTATAAAAGTGCGGTTGCGGATATGTATGTTCCTTATCCTCATCCTCAGGAAACGGGAAACAGAGAGGGGGTTCGGTGGTTGCGTTTAACCGATAAACGGGGAAAGGGCATTGTGGTTACTTGTCTTTCGGAACAAATGTCGGCTTCTGCTTTGCATTATTCGGTTTCGGACTTGGCCGATGCAACACATGCTTATTTGTTAAGCCCGAGGAAAGAAGTGGTTCTTTCGTTGGATGCGGTCATGTTGGGATTGGGCAACAGCAGTTGCGGTCCGGGAGTGTTGAAAAAGTATGCGGTTGAAAAGCGACCGTACCGTTTAACTTATCGGATTGAACCGTATTAAATGAGAAATGAAGAGTTAGGAATTAGGAATTAAGAATTAAGAATTAGATTTCTAACTCTCGGTTTTCTTGACGAGTGCGTTTAAGCGAGGAGGAGGGTGTCAAAATCCCAAGAGTTCTTTGAATAAGTTACGGATTGTAAGTTTTGCTTGGGGAAAGCGCGAAGGAAGGTGAAGGGGTAACGATTCCTGTCGGAACGGTTTCGTTTTCCTTGTTCTAAACTTAAGCTTCAATAAGTCCCGGCAGGGACGAAATCATGGTTAACCCCGGGTGAGCGAAGCGTAACCCGGGGATAGGCAACTCTCCTCAATCTCAGAACCCCGAAGCGGGTTCAACCTCTAACGAGGTTGTTGCGGGTGAGGTACTGCCGTTGGCTGCGCTTCGCCGACCCGAGGTTATGCACATGTTACCCCTTTCGGGGTAATCGCTTATAATTCG
>DAIQOU010000072.1:9201-13594 GCA_036787725.1 Bacteroidales bacterium | reverse complement strand
TTATAACGAATGAAAAAAAAGGTCGCAGCATTTGACTTTGACGGAACCATTACCCGGAAAGATACGCTTTGGGAGTTTCTGAAGTTTTCCCGGACCTGCCGGGAATTAATTGCCGGGTTGCTTTTCCTGAGCCCGATGTTAGTCTTGTATAAATTAAAAGTTATTCCCAACAGCCGGGCAAAAGAAAAGTTATTCGGATATTTTTTTAAGGGGATGGAATTAGAAGAATTTAACCGAAAGGGTAGGGCATTCTCCGAGAAGATAGAAGAAATGATACGACCGCAAGTATTTTCCATCCTTGAAAAGCATCAACAAGCAGGAGATTCGGTAATAATTATCAGCGCTTCCCTCGAAAATTGGATTGTCGATTGGGCTTCGAAAAAAGGAATAGAACAGGTATTGGCCACGAAATCGGAAATAGATATACACGGCAAGCTGACGGGGCGTTTTTCTTCTCCCAATTGTTACGGACAAGAAAAAGTAAATCGATTGTCGGCGTTTCTGCCGGACCGGGAATCTTATTATTTATATGCTTACGGAGACAGTAAAGGAGATCAAGAACTGTTGCAATTTGCGGATGAAGGATATCTCGTAACCTCCTCATCCTGCCTCCTCGTAAAGAATAAAGAATAAGATTAACGTAAGAATACCGGGTTCTTCAAACAAACTTTATATTTTTGTATCGATTTTAATGTCTCAATCTATGGCGCTTAAAAAAAATCTTCTTTTCGGGTTCGTATATCTTTTCTTTTTATATGGTTTGTATTCCTGTGCAAGCTTAGGAAGTCCTCAGGGAGGACCCGTAGATGAAGCGCCACCTCGTTTTTTAACCAGCACCCCTTTGCCGGACGAAACCAATTTCAGCGGTAAAAGGGTAGAAATCTTTTTCGACGAACTGATCAACCTGGAAAAAGCATCGGAGAAAGTCATTATCACTCCTCCTCAAAAACAATTGCCGCAAATAACGGCTCTGGGAAAGAAAGTACGGGTTGAATTCGCAGACACCCTGATCCCGAACACGACCTATACCATCGATTTTATGGATGCTATTGTGGATAATAACGAAAAAAATGCATTGGAAAATTTCACCTTCGCTTTCTCTACGGGCGAATCCGTCGACTCTCTTATCATTTCGGGGTTGCTCTTAAATGCAGAGAACCTCGAACCGATGCCCGGAATATTGATCGGATTGCACAGTGATTTGAGTGATTCTATCTTTTATGAAGATCCGTTTCTTCGTACCACCAAAACAAATGAAAGAGGTCGGTTCTGGATTCGTAACATTGCTCACGGATCGTATCACATATTTGCCTTGAACGACAAGAACCGGGATTATCGATTTGATCAACCGGGAGAAGAAATCGCCTTTTTAGACAGTACACTGATCCCTTCTTTCGAACCGGCCATCCGTTTTGACACCCTGTGGGTAGATACGATTACGATAGATACCGTTTTGGAAATACCTTATACCCGGTTTACTCCCGACAGTCTCACATTATTTCTTTTTAAAGAAGAATTTGAACGGCAATACCTCATGAAATCCGAACGTGCGGCCCCCTATAAAATATCGTTGTTCTTTAATGCAAAAGTCATCGAACCTCCCCGACTCCGTTTGTTGAATAAAGAAACAGACCGTGATTGGTTTATTCCCGAATGGGCGGATGGAGAAAGAACATTGCACTACTGGTTGAGGGATTCTGCTGTATATCAAACGGACACCCTTAAATTGGAAACAATTTACATGATTAGCGACTCACTGAACCGGTTGGTTGAAACAACCGATACACTCACTCTTTTTGAAAGAAGGGCCGGAAATCAAAAAAAGAACTCGAAGAAAGAACAAATCGAATTTCTGAACATAGGGTTATCTTCACAAGCCGCAATGGATGTGTACGATACTGTAAGAATCACTTTCTCCGAACCTCTTGCGGCATTTGATCCGGCTTGGATCCGAACCGAAAGGAAAGAAGATACTACTTGGGTGCCGGTTTCATTTGAATTTGTTCAAGACACCTTAAATCCGCTGACTTTCTATATCAATCAAACTTGGGACTATTTATCGGAATATCGGATTCAAATCGATTCCGGTACATTTACAAGTATCTATGATAAACATAATAATTCCATCGAAAGTACGTTCAAATTTCGAGGAGAAGAAGATTACGGACATTTGTTCGTTATCGTTTCGGGAATCGAAGGGCCGGGATTCGGGGAACTGCTGGACGCTTCCGACAAACCGGTCAAAAAAGCGCCGGTAGACCGGGGTGAACTTGCTTTCCTTGATATTAAACCGGGAAAGTATTATTTACGTTATATCCGAGACGATAACAACAACGGAAAATGGGATACCGGCAATTATGAGGAAAAACGCCAACCGGAACAAGTGTATTATTATCCCTATTCTTTCGAGATCCGACAAAACTGGGAATTGGAACAAAACTGGAATGTAACGGAATTGCCTGTCGAAAAGCAAAAACCGTTGGATATAACGAAAAATAAACCGGCCGAGAAAAAAAGAAAAACAACCGATAATGCAAATACAAGGCAATCCACTACCGGACAACCCTCTACAAGACAATCTACTTCGGGACAGTCCACTACCGGGCAACCTTCTACAAGGCCATCTACCCGATAAACGGTTTTTTATTTCCGGACTCACCGGGAAAAGAATCATACTTATATTGTTATTGGGGAAATTATTGCTTTTTCCTTCTTACTCTCAGTCAACTCCTTATAATATAGGTGAAGAATTAGAGTATAACATCTATTTCAAGTATGGCATTGTGATGGCAAAAGCAGGCAGTGCCGCGCATAAGATTACGGCTTCTTCCTTTCAAGGTCAACCGACCATAAAATCGGAACTTTCTTTTCGAACCTCCTCCACTTTCGATAAAATTTATAAAATCAGGGATACGTTACAATCGCATGCATTAATGAATGCTAACGGATTTAAGCCGATTTATCATAAGAAATACTTACATGAAGGAAAAACTCATTACATAGAGGATTTGTTTTTCCGGCAATTCAGTCCTGCTTATTCGGAAGTTCGATCCGTCCGGCAAACAGCAGAAAGGGTTAAATTTGACACCATTCTTTTCAGTGAAGGCCCGGGATATGATATTGTTAATATTTTTTTCTTTGTTCGCTTGCTTGATTATTCCAACCCGGTTCCGGGACAAACCTTTTCCATTGTCAATTTTATGGGGAAAGACGTGGTGAGGTTGAAGATAAGATACCAAGGACAAACCATCTTAAGAAAGAGTGAAACCGAGAAATTTAAGACATTGAAATTCAATATAGATATTATAGATAAAGCATTCGAAGAATCAAAAGATGCCATGGAAGTCTGGATCAGTGACGACGACAACCGCCTTCCCGTAAAAATGAAAGCCAAACTCAAGATCGGAGCGGCAGAAGCCGAGTTGTCCGGTTATGCCAACCTGAAACATCCGTTTACCTCACGAATAATTATCCGGGAGTAAATCATTTCTTAATCTTATTTCGTACCTTTAACTTTTACTTTTGCCATTATGATTATACCTATACTGTTAGCTCTGTTTTGCTTATCGATCAATATCCCGTTGGGAAGATGGAGGAGCAAATATAAGAAGTTTTCCGCAGGCTGGTTTGTTCTTATTCATGCATCCGTTCCCGTTATAATTGCATTGCGAATCATTCTGAATGTAAATAATGCATTCATTCCGTTGTTTATTGTTTGTGCCGTTGCAGGCCAATTGGTTGGACGAAAGACCTCCAAAACGACACTTCCCGCCTCCTGACTTTTTACCGGTAAGTATACATCGGAGGATAAAAAGCATCCTCAATATGATCGATTTGAAAATTCGGATAGGAACCGACTACAGAAATAATATCGAATCGTGCGGGTAATTCAATAGCAAACAATTTTATATAAAAATCGGCAGCAGATACGATATGCTGTATCTTTCGGGAAGTAACCGCATCTTCAGGATTTGCAAATTCATTCCCGGTTCGGGTTTTTACTTCTGCAATTACCAACTCTTCTCCGGTAGAAGCGATAATATCCAGCTCAAAACGTCCTTTTCTCCAATTGGTGTGTAAGATTGAATATCCTTTATTTTTCAGATAATTAACGGCTGCGTTTTCTCCGTCTTTTCCAAGTACATTGTGTTGTGCCATAAGGTTTTGTGTTAATGCGCGAAAGGTTAAAGACGCGAAGGATAAAAGGTAGAAAGTTGAATGGTTGAAAGATAGCTTTTTAATTTCTTTAGATAAAGCTTCAAAACTGCTCTTGATCTCTTGATGAAGAGATCAAGTCCTCTTTGCAAAGAGATCAAGAGCAGTTGATCAAGAGATAAAGATCTCTTTTTTGCCTTCACCCTTTCTCTCTTTCACGCCTTTAACCTTTCGCGCC
>DAIQOU010000072.1:0-9101 GCA_036787725.1 Bacteroidales bacterium | reverse complement strand
GATCTCTTTTTTGCCTTCACCCTTTCTCTCTTTCACGCCTTTAACCTTTCGCGCCTTCGCGCTTTTATCCCAGTTGATTTCTTAAGTGAATAATTTCCCGTTTCATTTCTTCCATCTTTTCCAAGAGATGATGAATAACATCGATCCCCTCTACATTGACCGACAAATCGTAATACAAACGGGCATACTTCTCTATCAGATGCAGTTGAGAAGCCGGAAAATATTTTTCTCCGGATTCTGCAACAATGGTTATCAGTCCGGCATCCTCCAACAAGATGATGAATTCCGTCTCCACTCCCGCTTTTCGAGCATATTCCTCTATAATGATTAATTCGTTTACCATGATGCTTTGTTTTAAGATTTTGATAATTCTTCAAACAGATTTCGTTGTTTCTCTGTCAAACCGGTGGGTATCCGAACCGAAACGGTAACGATCAAATCGCCCGCTTCTCCTTCTTTTTTATAGATGGGAAATCCTTTCCCTTTCAATCGGATCTTGGTTTCATTTTGGGTTTCCGGTTTGATTTTCACTTTTACTTGTCCCGAAAGAGTAGGAATGATCTTTTCGCCTCCAAGGACTGCCGTATACAGATCGATGGGTAAGGTTAAATATAAATCATTGTCCAATCGTTTGAATTCTGTATCATTTTCGACAACGAATGTAATATACAAATCACCTGCCGGTCCGCCGTTGATTCCCGGGCCTCCTTGTCCGTTAATCTTGATAACCTGTCCGTTATACACTCCTGCCGGAATGGTGATCCGTATTTGCTTCCCGTTGACGGTTAATGTTTGCTTATGAGTTAGTGCTGCTTCCCTCAGTTTGAGATGAAGTTCCGCATTATAATCTTGCCCGCGAAACCCGGAAGAACGAGTATTTCCCCGATTGCCGAACAGCGATTCAAAAAAGTCTGAAAAGCCGCCTGAATCCCCAAACAAGTCACCTGTATTTCCCGAATAAGAATATCCGCCCGACTGTTGTTGACGAGCTTGTTCGAACTCATCGGCATGTTTCCAGTTTTCTCCGTATTCATCGTACTTTTTGCGCTTTTCCGGATCACTCAGCACTTCATTTGCTTCATTGATTTCCTGAAATTTTTTATGGGCTTCCGCATTATTCGTATTCAAATCCGGATGATACTTTCGAGCCAGCTTCCGATAGGCTTTCTTAATGTCCTCCTGAGAAGCATCTTTTTTCAGGCCCAATGTTTTATAATAATCAATAAAAGCCATAGTTTCCAATTATAATTAAGTTATAATATTTCTTCTTTTTATGCTTTTCCGGTTTATAGGGTCGGCAAATTCATGCCGGTCATTTTCCGGTATAATTCCAATGCATAGATATCGGTCATCCCCGAAATATAATCCAACACTGCTTGTATACGGGTATAAGTATCCGGAGCATCGGTTTCATATTGTTCCGGGATCCGATCGATAATCAATTTAGAATAGGATTTTTCGGGGTTTGTCACCGCATCCAGCAAATAATCCATTAAAAAGTGAATGATACGATACCCTGCCAATTCAATATCCAATACATCACGAGAACGATAGATCCGATCTATGGCCAGCCGCGAACATTGATCGTATGCTTTTTTGGCTCTTTCTTCTATGTGTTTGATGAGAGCGCCCTCAAATAATCCATTCAGGATTTTGTCTTCTCCGGCAAGAAAAACGTTACAACACTCATCAATAAGCAATCCAATGACACAAGAACGTAAGTAGGCGATCTTTTCATTGACATCATCCACCAGTCCCATGATACGAATCATGCGATCCTTCTTTTTCTCTTCAAAGAAATCCAAAAACAATTGCATACATTCCGGAGTAGATATAATCCGGAGTTTATGTGCATCTTCGATATCCATAATCTGATAACAGATATCATCAGCAGCTTCAACTAAGTAAACCAACGGATATCTAACAGCCTTTAACGGAGAGTCGCTCACCTTAATTATCCCCAATTCATCGGCAATTTTAAGGTATCCGGCCGATTCCGATTCAAAGAATCCGAATTTCCCTTTCTTTCCGCATAGGAGTGATGAATAAGGATACTTTATGATAGAAGCTAAGGTGGCATAAGTCATTACGAAACCGCCTTCACGTCTTCCTTTAAACCGGTGAGTCAATAAACGGAATGCATTGGCATTTCCTTCAAAATGCAAAAAATCGGAATAACAAGCTCCTTCTTCTTGAAGTTTAGTAATCAGTGCCTGACCATTTCCATCCGCAAAATAACCGGTAATGGCACTTTCTCCGGAATGTCCGAAGGGAGGATTTCCCAAGTCATGAGCCAAACAAGCTGCCGATACAACAGACCCCAATTGATGGAATACGGTTTCTTCGGACTTATATTTCAAGAATAACTCTTCTCCGATCCGATCGCCCAACGAACGACCTACACATGCGACTTCCAAACTGTGAGTAAGACGATTATGAACAAATACGCTACCCGGAAGAGGGAAAACCTGCGTCTTATTCTGCAAACGTCTGAAAGGAGCAGAAAAGATAAGGCGATCATAATCCCGCTGAAAATCAGTCCGTTTGTGTTTAGAAGCATCGTGATAAGATTCCATTCCGAATCGTTTGTCCGATAATAATCTTTTCCATTGCATTTGTTGCTCCATCCTTTTCTAAATAATTAGTACCGTACTTTTTAAGAACAATAAATCCGGTCTAAAGTTTATGCAAAGGTACATCATCGATGGGATTATTCATTGGATGTATCCGGGAAATGTTTGGTTAATGATTCATGGTTACAACAAAGGAGAGAACATGCGGGTTACCGATTCTTTGAATTTCCGGATAATGGGCCGCTTTCTCCATTCTTTAAGCGAAATAAGAGTACATTTTTCCTGATCATTTATAAAAGTATCTTTTATTTTGAGGGCAAAAGAAGCATCGTAAACATAGGCATTCACTTCGAAATTATGTTCAAAACTCCGGAAATCCATATTAGCAGAACCGACTACCGATACAAAATCATCCGAAACCATGACTTTAGCATGTAAGAAAGCCGGTTCCATGGCATATATTTTCACTCCGGCCTTCATAATATCATCAAAATAAGACTGTGCCGCCGTATTTACAAATCGAACATCCGAACGGGCCGGAATCATCAAACGGACATCAATCCCGCCCAACGCTGCCATTTGCATTACCTGCAACAACCCTTCGGTAGGAAGAAAATAAGGGGTTTGGATAAATACATATTCTTTCGCATTGGAAATAATGTGAATAGTGGCTTGAAGCAGGGTACGCCAAGGACTGATGGGTCCTCCGGTTACAATCTGCATTAAATTCTCGTTCATAATGGGAAGATTCGGGAAATACACTTTGTCCGAAGTCAATGACTTTCCCGAAGAACACCAATCTATTAAAAAAGCAGATTGCATTCCCAGTACGGCTTTCCCCTCCACCCGCAAATGAGTGTCCCGCCATGCCGGGGTCAAGTAACGGTCTGCAATATTCATTCCGCCGATATAACCTATTTTTCCGTCAATGACTACAATTTTCCGGTGATTACGGTAATTGACTTTACTGGTAAAAAGAGGGAAACGTACTTTCAGGTAAGAAGTTACTTCCACCCCCGTTTTCTCCATTTCATCGTAAAATTCATTCTTAATTTTCCAGTTTGCCACATCATCATACAGCACTCTCACTTCAATTCCCTCCGAAGCCCGGCGCATTAAAATGTTTTTTATGGCAGTTCCCAATTCATCATCCTCAAAAATATAATATTGAAGATGAATATGGTGAGTCGCATTTTCCAAGTCTTGTATCAGTGCATTGAATTTCTTTTGTCCATCCGTAAAAATGTGAGTATCGCTGCCCCGCAGAAGCACGGCCCCCGAGTTGTTAAGCAATTTCACAAGAGAAAGGTGCTTTGACGGCATATTTTGAACATCATCGATTATTAAATGATCGAATGTTCTTTTTTTCAGCAGCTTGTAAGTTCTCTTTGAGATAATACGTAACCGACGGGTATTTTGTCCAAAAAAATAGTAAATAATAATTCCGCCAATGGGAAATAACAAAAGTAAAAGAGCCCACGAGATGGTTTTTAACGGATTACGATTCTCGGAAATCACAACAAAAACAATCCCGATGGCAGTTATAACATATACAAACTCAAATATCAGTTTTAATGTATTCTGAATTTCCATCTATTATACCCTAAATCTTTTGGGCTAAGATAAACATAATAACCGGAAATAAAAACCGGATTCCCGCAAATGAATTCAGAATGGACGAGGTCCTCTGCGGCCGCCGGGTCCGCGTCGGTCAAACTGCATGTCATTTTCACTTGCTTTATTTCCCGGAAACACGGAAAATTTATAAATAAAGCTGCACATAAAGAAAGAAGGAATGGTGTTTGATGCAGAATATCGATATCCGTTGGTAGTAGTAGACATATTGATATTATTCCGATCCTGCAATATATCATATACCGTAAGCTTTAATGTCCCGGTTCCTGCCTTTTTACTAAACAACTTTTTAGCCAGCGAGGCATTCCAAAGTGTTTCGGAAATATTAAAACCGGCCATATAACCGGATCTCTTGGACCAGGAGATATCTGTATCAAAAGTAAAATCCAACGGCAAATACCACACGATATTTCCTCCGCCTCCCCAATCGGTAGTTTCCTGATCTCTATCGGGCTGAATCTCATTCGTAATATTACGATAACGCACAAAACCGGTCAAACCGACTTCTACCTTCTCGGTGCGAAAATTAGCTCTCGGACGCCATTGTAACGAGAGATTTTGAGTGGTATTCAGTTCCGAATCCTGGTTATTATTGAGGTAAACATAACTTTTTGCATTGCTGAAAGACATGTTGGCAAAGCTTCCGACAGTAAATTTTTTATTTCTTAAAGGCATATTGAAACCGCCCCGGAGCGAGACGTCCCAATTTCCGTTGATATTTTCGTAAGTAGTTAACCGGGTACGGTCTTCATTGATTCTGGTAACGGCTGTAATATCATTTAGAGACAGGTTTCCGTTCAGATCTATATTATAAAAAAGTTGGGATTCGGGAATGGATTTATTAAACCGAATATCCAATCGATTGCTGTATCCCGGCTTCAAATTGGGATTTCCCTGTACCAGGTTCATCGGATCGCTTTGATCCACATAATCTTGCAACTGGCGTGCAGAAGGTTGATTCGTATTTCCCGAATAATCGATCCTCAAGTTGCTCCGTTGTCCGAATAAATAGTTGAAATTAATCACCGGTGAAAGATTCACCACATTCTGGTCTATCTTGGAAATTAATGAATCACCTATTACATTAGGCAATCGCTTTCCGGAAAGGTCATATTCAATGAGTTCATCCGTTGGTTGGTAGGTTTTATTGACCGAAGAAGTCGGATCGATATTAATACCGACAGTATAATTGTATTTCTCTCGTACAGATTTGAAATTCAATGTAATCCGCTGCTCGGTAGAACTCCGGAGAGTACTTCGGCTTTCCCTCAAATTCAATAACAAGTCCTCTTCCGAATTCTCCTGTTCCAAATAGGTACTGTTTATACTTTCCGTGTCAAACAGCCGCACCCGATAAGCCAACTGCATAAAATAATTCTTGCCCAACGGTTCGACATACGAAGTATAAAAACTGTAATTCTTGGAAGTATTATCATTCTCTGAACGTTGATTACGAATAGAGTCCCGATCATACACACCTCCTTCATAAATTTGCTGTCTCCAATCCGAATACCCTTGAGAATAACTGTCATTATAAGTTCCTTCCAAACGGGCGCTGAATATTCTCCCCAACTTCTTAAAGGTATGAGCATATTCCAACGAAGCTCCCAAATTGTATCCTTTCCCCTTATTAAAAGAAGAAGAGTTACCGGCAAACAAAGTATCCAACGTATTATCATCAAATCGTCCGAATTCCTGACTTTGTTCGCTGGTACTGGAATTATAGCCGAAATTGGGACGAAAGATAAAGGTATTATTATCATCCGGTTTCCATTCGAGACGATAAGAAGTCCAAAAATTATCGGAAATATCGGAGGTGTTCGAACGGGTCTTATCCATTTGAGAATTCTTGCCCGAGAGCGTAACACTTGTTGCATCATTAATTGAATTACGGTCCGAGCCCGTATAAGAAATATCTCCGTTCAAAGATAATTTCGGAGAAAATTCTTTATTCATATTAAAGATAAAAGATTGGGATTCCACAATTCCTCCCGAACCTCTTCTCATTCCTCTCATTCCTCCAAAACGGCGTGCACCCATATCGGCAGCCCCGAGATTATTATTGTTATTCGCATTTACCATCAACGTATAGCGATCATTATTCCTCATATAATTAAACATGCCGCCGGCCTGATACCTGAAATCTTTAGGCTCATCCATAAAGGATTGTAAATCCGACCCGCCTCCGGCCATGGCATTTCCCATAAATCCCTGCTTCATTCCCGGTTTTACCGTAATATTAATCACGGTTTCCTCTTCTCCGTCGTCAAACCCCGTCATGCGAGCCATATCCGATTTTCGGTCCAGCACCTGCAGCTTTTCCACCATATCCGCCGGCAAATTCTTGGAAGCAACAGTAGGATCGTCCGAGAAAAACTCTTTCCCGTCCACCAGGAATTTCTTCACTTCTTTTCCGTTAACCGTTATTTTTCCATCTGTTTCCACCTCCACGCCCGGGAGCTTTTTCAGTAATTCCTCGACTGCCGAGTTTTCCTGCAGTTTATAAGAACCGGCATTGTATTCAATCGTGTCGTTTCTCACCACCATTTCTGCTGCTTTCCCTACAATAACCGCTTCTTCCAACAAAATAGCATCTGTTTCGAAATACAAATTACCCAATCGTACCGTAGTGGGAGAACCGGTGAGAGAAACCGGTTTATACAAGTCGCGATAACCCAAATAAGTAATATGCAGAATAAAATTCCCTTTGGATAATTCTTTTAAGGTAAATATTCCGGACCGATTACTAAGCCCCCCCGCAACGAAAGAGCTGTCTTTAGCATTCAATACACGGATGGTTGCAGCTTCTACCGGTTCTTCTGTAGATTTATCCAATAATATTCCCGTCACAGAAAGGTTCTTTTGTCCTGCTACTGAGGCAGAACAAAGAAGAAAGATCAAAAAACTATAAATATATTTCATGGGTTACCCTTATTATTAACACATTCTTTTATAAATTTACTGAATAAGTAGACCTCAACCGGGAATAAAAGTTTAACCCTTTTCAAGAATTTGATGTATTTTAACAATTTGCACAAGATATTTCACTAACTTGCGTCCGATTAAAATTCCCGCACTTTTTTACAGATGAAAGATTTTATTAAAGTTCTCAGAAGGTTTATTCCTCCTTACAAAAAGTATTTGGCGTCCAATATAATAATGAACATCCTCTCCGGAATATTGAATTTATTCTCGTTTACACTTATTGTTCCTATTTTGCAAATTTTATTCAAAATGAAACAGGAAACGTTTGAATACATTCCCTTTGATCCGGGATCTTTTGCCTCTTGGAAAGATTCGATTGAAATATTGAAAAACAATTTTTACTGGTATATTACGGATATGATCAGCACTCACGGAGCTGCTTTTACATTGGTGATTCTGGGTGTTTTTCTGATTGGATCTACGATATTACGCACCGGAGCCATGTATTTCTCTTTCTTTTTCATGATCCCGATCCGTACCGGAGTAGTACGCGATATCCGGAACCAAATCAACGATAAAATCATTGATTTGCCGTTGGCCTTCTTCTCGGAAGAAAGAAAGGGGGATATTTTAGCCCGCGTATCGGGAGATGTAAATGAAATCGAACACTCCATTATGAGTTCACTCGATATGTTGTTCAAAAATCCGGTGCTCATCATTATTTACTTGGCCGGCATGTTGATTATCAGTTGGCAGCTTACAATCTTTGTATTGGTGATGTTGCCGGTTGCCGGTTATATTATGGGTCGGGTAGGAAAGAAACTGAAACGAAGTTCAAGTTTGGGACAGCAGCAATGGGGCGGTTTGATGGCTCAGATCGAGGAAACATTGGGAGGACTTCGGATTATAAAAGCCTTTAATGCGGAAGAAAAGATTTCCACTCGTTTTCATCAAACCAATGATGTTTTCCGGAGAACCATCAATCGGGTATTTCGCCGCCAACAAATGGCTCATCCCATGAGCGAACTGTTGGGAACCATTACCATCGCTATCGTTTTGTGGTACGGAGGATCGCTGATCCTTTCGGATAACAGTTCGATAGACGCTCCGAGTTTTATCTATTATCTTACCATCTTTTATTTGTTAATCAATCCGGCCAAGGAATTATCCAAATCAGCTTATTCCATCCAAAAAGGATTGGCCTCTATGGAAAGAATCGATAAAATCCTGCAAGCAGAATCAACCATTTTAGATCCCCCGAAACCGCAACCGATCTCTTTAAATAAAGAAATTGTTTATGATCATGTTTGGTTCAAGTACCGCGAAAACTGGGTAATTAAAGATGTCAGCCTCACTATTGAAAAAGGAAAAACAGTTGCTCTGGTCGGTCAGTCCGGATCCGGGAAATCTACCTTGGTAGACTTACTTCCCCGATTTTACGACATTCAAGAGGGTGAAATTCGAATTGACAATGTCAACATAAAAGACACTCGCTTACACGACCTGCGTCAACTGATGGGAATTGTAAATCAGGAAGCCATTTTGTTTAATGATACCTTTTTCAACAACATCGCTTTCGGAGTAGAGAATGCTACCCGCGAGGAAGTGGAAGAAGCTGCCAACATTGCCAATGCCCATGAGTTTATCATTGCTTCCGAGCAAGGATACGACACCAATATCGGAGATCGGGGAGGGAAACTTTCCGGCGGACAACGCCAGCGGATCAGTATAGCCCGGGCCATTCTCAAAAATCCTCCCATACTGATTTTGGACGAAGCCACTTCCGCACTGGATACCGAATCGGAACGGTTGGTACAAGATGCCTTGGAACGTTTGATGAAAAACCGTACTACGATTATCATTGCACACCGCTTGTCGACGATCCGGAATGCAGATCTGATTTGCGTAATGCACGAAGGTAAAATTGTAGAAAAAGGAAAACACGAAGAGTTGATCCGGTTGGACGGC
>DAIQOU010000071.1:0-13728 GCA_036787725.1 Bacteroidales bacterium | reverse complement strand
TCAAAGAAGATCCCGTGCGCGGAACGGTATGGAATCAGCAGGAAGGATGGACGGGTCATGAGAACGGTTGGGCCTATACCCGATTCGATAATCCGATGAAAGGAGCACAACTAACAAGCGACGGATTGACACTGACCATGTGGATCAATCCTCCGACCATCAATTGGTGGGATCAGATCTTTGTATTGAACGACGGCACGAGCAAATTCTGGATCAATGCCTTGGGCTATGTAGGTTATAACGGTACGGGCGGTTATTTCGACTGCCATAACAACAACAATACCCACGAAATGAAAGCAGGCGAATGGACCATGTTCACATTGGTAATGACGACCGATGAATTCACGGTGTATTACAACGATGAAGTGAAATTCACCAATACTAATAACGGGGCGTATGCGGGTGATTTACAAGGGTATCAAAATGTATTGGATATGTTTACCTCTGCCGCCAATTTCTATTTCGGTTATGAATCCTGGTGGAAAGCGGCGCCGGCCATGATTGATGATGTATTCCTTTGTACAAGTCCTCTTACCGAAAAGCAAGTAAAAGCTTTGTATAACGGAACTAAAAAATAACCTTTTGTCAATATTATTATAATAAAACATGAAACGTACATGAAACGAAGATCGGCGTAAGCCGGGACCAAGTACTTATACCATAAGAACATCGTTATTTTTTACCTTGTGTGAGAAAATCATTGATTCATGTAGGTTCCATATGACCTTTAAAAACAAAATTATGTACATATGAAAGATAAGAAACATTTCGCAATCCTGAGACCGGTGAGTCTCAGGATGCTGTTGATGCTTGTTTTTATATTTGTCGGGCAATGTATATATGCTCAAACAAAAAGAGTTACGGGTGTAGTGAAAGACGAGATGGATGAAACCATCATCGGTGCCACAATCCGGGAAAAAGGTACAACCAACGGTACCATTACGGATTTTGACGGGAATTTTGAATTAACCGTAAAAGAACAAGCGATACTGGAAATTTCCTATGTAGGTTTTGTATCTCAGGAAATTCCTGTGGCAGGAAAAACTTCTTTCGTTATTATCATGAAAGACGACTCTCAATTGTTGGATGAAGTAGTGGTAGTCGGTTATGGAGCTCAAAAGAAAGAGAGTGTGGTCGGAGCCATTTCTCAGGTTAACTCCAAAGAATTGCTGAAGTCTCCGGCAGCGAACGTATCGCAAGCCATTGCCGGTAAGATCCCCGGCGTGATTACTTCGCAAACTTCCGGAGCTCCGGGGGCGGATGACATGGAAATATTCATTCGCGGACGGGCTTCGTTTGCAGGAGATAATCAACCGCTGATTCTGGTGGATGGAGTAGAACGTAAGTTCTCGCAAATCGCTCCGGACGATATCGAAACGATTTCGGTATTGAAAGATGCATCGGCTACTGCCGTATATGGTGTACGCGGAGCAAACGGAGTCATGATCATCACAACCAAACGCGGTAAAGAACAAAAACCGGTAGTAAGTCTTACGGCTAACTGGCAAACCCAATCTCCCACCCGGGAAACCACTTACCTGGATTCATATAATTCGGTACTGTTGCTGGAAGAAGCATTGGCCAATGATGGAATGCCTTCTCAATATTCGGCCGCCGATATTGAAATGTATAAGAAATCTTCGGCCGGGCAATTGAGCGGAATAGACGCTTTACTTTATCCGAACGTAGATTGGCATGATTATGTGTTGAAGAATTCCGCTCCCGCCCAACGTTATAATGTAAATATACAAGGCGGTACAAAACGAATGCGTTATTTCGCGTCTGCCGAATATTATAACCAGGACGGATTGTATAAAAACTTCAGTACAGATCCGTATGGCAATAAATCTACCTCAAGTTATCAACGGTATGCTTTCCGGGCTAATTTGGATTTGTTGTTAACCAAAGACCTGACCGCTTCCGTTAATTTCGGCACTCGTTTTGAAGAACGCCGCGGACCCAATACAAGTGAGGGTTCGGGATACAGTGAAGTATTTTATGAGTTAAATCATACTCCCGGCTGGTTATTTCCGGTTTATTATACGGTAGGAGAAGGAGAAGATCAAAAGACGCTGTATGGAGGAAGTTCCCAATATCAAAATAACATTGTGGGACGGTTGGCAAAAGCCGGTTTCTATCGGGCAACCAACACCATCAACGAAACCAATTTTATCTTCGATTATAAAATGGATTGGCTGACGGAAGGGTTGAAAGCCAGAGCAATGGCTTCTTTCGACTACGATGCTTATTACAATCGTTTGTTTAGGGCGGATTTTGCTACTTATGAGCTGAATGATCGGGACAATTACCAATCGATCGACGCCTACAATAAGTTCAATACCGATACGGAGCTGGCGTACGCGGGTAACAACCAAACTACTATTTATAAGTTGTATATGGAAGCTCAGTTGAGCTATGCTCGACGTTTCGATAAACACGATGTAACGGCTATGGTACTTTATAATCAGAATGATTACCGTTTTCAAGCCAATCTGGCAGAACGTTATCAGGGATTGGTCGGACGCGCTACTTACGGCTATGATAATCGTTATTTAGCTGAAGTAAACTTTGGATATAACGGATCCGAAAACTTTATGCGGGGACGTCGTTTCGGTTTTTTCCCTTCTTTTTCTGCGGGTTGGAGAATCAACAATGAACAATTTATGGAAGATACGAAGGAATGGTTGGACAACTTAAAAATTCGCGCTTCTTACGGTCAGGTAGGTAATGACGTTTATAAGATAAACGGGGTTAAACAACGATTCCTGTATCAGGAAGTCTGGACACAATTGGGAAATGCTTATTATTTTGGGGATACGGGATATACCGGTATCTACGAAAGCCAGTATCCGAATTACAGAGTTACATGGGAACGCGCCAACAAATACAATTTAGGATTGGAATTCGGAATAAAAAACGGCCTGTTGAACGGTAATATCGAGTTGTTCCATGAAAAACGGAATGATATCCTCACTCCTTATTTGACTCGTCCGGAATGGGTAGGCGTCTACATGGCTGCCGGTAATCTGGGGAAAACCAAAAATTCCGGATATGAAGTGGAATTAAAGCATACCAATCGTATCGGAAAAGATTTCAGTTATAATGTCGGTTTTAACTTCACCCATGCCCGCAACGAGATCTTGGAAATGGACGAACCGGCTGCCATGACCGATTATCGTAAGCGCGAAGGTCATCCTATTGCCCAATATTTCGGACTGATTACGGAAGGGTATCTTACGGCTGCAGACCTGCAAAATCCGGATCTCCCGAAATCTACTTACGGGAATGTTCAGGTCGGAGACCTCAAATACAAAGATATGAATGGCGACGGATTCATTGATGATCGCGATATGACTTTTATCGGTTACAGCGATATTCCCGAAAATACTTATTCCTTTTCCTTGGGAAGCGAATACAAAGGGATCGGATTCAGTATCATGTTCCAAGGAGTGGATAAGGTTTCCCGTTATTATGATGCCACCGCACAGTTTGCTTTCTTAGACGGAGGCAAGGTAAAAGAACATCATCTGAAACGTTGGAATCCCGCTTTGTCGGAAACCGAAAATCTGGCGCATGCAAAGTATCCGTTATTGCACTACGGTTCGGCCGGAGATCATAATCAACGGGCCAATTCCTTCTTTCTTCAGAACGGAGCGTTCATTCGCCTTAAAAATATCGAGTTGAGCTACAGCATCCCGCAAAATTGGATTAAGAAAGTCGGAATGTCGGAATGTCGTGTTTACGTAAATGCCAACAATTTGATCACTTGGGATAAACTGGATGATATGATAGATCCGGAAAGCAACGGTTCGAATCGTTATCCGATTATGAAAACGATAAACTTAGGTGCAAATATTAAATTCTAATACGGAAAGACATGAAAAAATATATATTATATACCCTATTAATACCGGTCGTGGCAGGAATACTTTTTACTTCTTGCGAAGATATGTTTGGGGATTTTCTTGATAAACAACCCAGTAATGAACTGACCGAAGAAATTGTATTTAGTGATTGGACTACTACTCGCCAGTTCCATTTCGATACCTACAACTTTTTACGTGATGGTATGGCACGCATTAACGGTTCCTGGCTGGATGCCGCTACGGATATTTCCATGACCAGTTTTTCGTACGGAGGAACACGAGTGGCATTCAATATCGGTAATTATTATACCGGTTATGCAGGTAACGAGTTGACTTTCACTTGGGAGCATTACTATCGCGGCATTCGTAAGTGCAACATGTTGCTTACCCGTATCGACAGCGTGCCCCGGCCTGCCGATGAAACAAAGGAAAAATATGAAACGGATAAGCTTAATTATAAATCGGAAGCTCGCTTTTTACGTGCCTTCTTCTTTTGGGAATTGTTTTTGCGTTACGGCCCCATTCCTTTGGTAACCGAAGTGCTGGACCCCGACGGTGACCTATTGTCCGATTATACCACTCGTCCATCAATCAAAGAATATGTAGTGGACTTTGTTCTGAATGAATTGAAGGAATGCGAAGCCGGTTTAATGGACTACGATACCGGAAAAGAACGAAATGCCGGACGGATTACGCAACCGATGGCTCGAGCTCTTTATTCACGCATCATGTTATACATGGCCGGTGATCGTTTTCGGGCCGAATCCGGAATAACCTGGAAGGCAGCGGCCGATGCCTCCAAAAGCTTTATTGACGATTACGGGAAACATTACGGATTGTTCCAACCGGAAAACAATGCGGCAGCAAACTATACTGCTGCTATTCTGAGAAATGCCCATAATGAGAAGAACACAGAAACCATTTTTTGGCGTAATGATTTAAGATACGGATGGGGCGCTGTTGAGGTCGATTCTCCGGTAGGAGAAGGAGGTATGGGAGGTAATTGTCCTACTCAAAACTTAGTTGATATGTACGATATGGCCAACGGAGAATCTCCATTCAATGCCTATGATGAAACAGGTGCGCCTGTTTATAATAATTTGACGCCCTCCATTAATCCTCTAAGCGGTTATAATGATGCCAATCCGTATGCAGACCGCGATCCGCGCTTTTCGGCTACGGTACTGTATCACGGAGTCAATTGGGGTAATGGGGTCATCAACGTAATCAGAGGACAACGCGATAATCCGTCGGGTAATACCAATGCCACTCCTACCGGTTATTATATGCGCAAATATATTCCGGAAAATATTTTGAGTAATAACCATTCCGGAACCAGCTATATGAATTGGATCATTATCCGTTATGCCGAAATATTGTTGAATTATGCCGAAGCGTTGCATGAGTCGGGCGGCAGTCGTGAGGAGGTACTGAATACCTTACAACCTATTCGGGATCGGGCAGGACTGACCGCTAAATTAACCGATCGTGCCGATTTGAATACAGCTTCCCAAATTCGTAATTTCATACGAAAAGAGCGAACTGTTGAATTGGCATTTGAAGAACATCGGGTGTGGGATGTACGGCGTTGGAACGTAGCCGAAAAAGCATTGGCTCGTCCGATCTACGGAATAGAAGTAACGAGAGAAGGAGATCGGGTAGTATATACACGCAAATTGTCTCAAAACAGGGTATTTGAACCCAAAATGTATCTCTATCCCATTCCCGAAGCGGAAGTATGGAAAACAAATATTGAAAACAATCCCGGTTGGTAATATTAATTCAATGACTATGTATACAATAAAACAAAAATATATGCGGGCAGAGGTAAATAAATTGCTGCTTATGATTGTCTTGATGTTGTTTGCCGGTACGGCTTGGACACAAGAAAAGGAAACGAAAGTATTGGAAGGACGCGTGGTGGATACGGAAGATAATCCGGTAATGGGAGCCGTATTAAATATTGCTGAAGCCAATCATATTACATTGACAGATGAAAACGGTTATTTTTCATTGAAAGGTGTAAAAGAAGGGGATGAAATTATAACTACGGCTGCAGGCTATTTCACGACTGCGGATACCGCTCACTTTTCGGCTGATTTTAAGATTGTAATGAAACCGGATATGGATGAGTATGTTCATACCACGGCTGTTCCTTTCGGTCGGAAGCAAAAAAAGTTCGTTACGGAATCTATGTCTTCCGTAACCGGGGAAGAATTGGAAAAACATCCCATTACGGTATTGCAGAATGCTTTTCCTTCTACAGTGACCGGAGTAGAAACGTACGAATGGGCCAGTGAACCGGGATGGAGCGAAACGGCGATGTATATCCGCGGTATTCGTACCATGAACCGGGGAGCTCGAAGCCCCTTGGTTATTGTGGATAACGTTGAACGGGATCTTTCATTTTTGGATGCCTACCCGATCGAAACCATCACTATATTAAAAGATGCGGCAGCTACTGCCATCTATGGAATGAGGGGAGCTAACGGAGCTATTCTGGTAACAACCAAACGGGGAGAAGCCGGTAAAACTAAAATAAATATTTCTCAAGAATTCGGATACCAAACATTGACCGGAATGGTGGAAAATCAGAACTCATATAATATGGCACTTACGCGTAATCAGATTGCTTACCTGGACGGTATGGACCCGATTTATTCGAACGAAGATATCGAATACTATCGCCGGGTCAGTGCAGGAGAAGAGTTGGAAGGTATGGCAAAATATAAGTATTTTAACACCAACTGGTTTGAGGAATTATATCGTGACAAAGCGCCTCAACTCAAAACCAATTTTAACATCAGCGGAGGAAATGACCGGGCACGCTACTTCCTTTCATTTACTTACCTTCGCCAGGAAGGAATGTGGAATGATAAGTGGACCGGATATAATGACGATTTCAGTACGCAACATGTATTGAATCGCTATAATCTGCGCTCGAATATCGATGTGGACGTGAATAAATTCCTGAATGTCTCCTTAGACTTGGGAGGACGTATCGATAATATTTCTCAACCGCGTACAGGAGTGTTCGATCTGGTAACCTTCGGTGCGGTAGAAGCCACACCGATGAAACCGGTATATTGTCCAAACGGAGAATTGTTTGTCGATACAGATGCTTCCAACGCCGGAGTATTGTTGGCCTCTTCCGGTATGGATAAGAACCGACGTCGGAACCTTTATTCTACGATTACCGCAACCGGCGATTTGAATGATCTGGTCCGGGGACTAAAAGCGGATATGACTTTCAGTTTCGACTCTTACGAAACGTTTCAATCGGTTCAGACTTCAGATGTAAATGCATATTACTATAACCTGATGGATGATGTAAACGATGTGTCGGAATATGCTTACACACGTAAACGTACTTATTCGGCGTTAACAAACCCGTGGACCAGTCCCCGCGATTATTATTATAATCTCAACATGAACGGAGGATTGAGTTATAACAATACGTTTGGAAAACATTCGGTGAGCGCCCGCGCTTTCATTCGTACTTATCAGAATGTAGTTCGCGGACAGGAATCATCCAACCGTTACCTTTCCTACAACGGACAAGCTACTTATATTTACGATAATCGTTATATCTTATCGGGAAACATTTCTCATATGGGATGTGATAACTTTGCTCCCGGCGAACGTTTTGCCACTTTCCCCGGCGCTTCTGCAGGATGGGTGATGTCAGAGGAATCCTGGTTAAAGAACAACAAAATCGATTTGTTGAAGTTGCGGGCATCCTACGGTCGTGCGGGACAGTCTGTAACCGGAGCCGGTCGTTATCCGTATCAGGGTACTTTTGCGCAAGGAAGCGGATATAATTTCGGAACCAGTCAATCGTATATTGAAGGAACTTATGAATCCAAAGCCGGTAACCTGAATAATAAATGGGAAATTTCGGATATGTTGAATATCGGAGTCGATTTCGATTTCTTTAATAAAAAGATCTACGGTTCGATCGATGCTTTTAAAGAATGGCGTTCCAATATTTTGGTTACTCGCTCTACCGTTCCTACCCTATTAGGAGTAAATGCTCCTCAGGATTCTTACGGTAAAGCGGAAAGCAAAGGGTTTGAAGTGACGTTGGGACACCACAGCAATATCGGAAAAGTCAATTATCATATAGAAGGATTATTGACTTGGAATACCAATAAAATTACGGAAATGGATGAGTTGGAACCCAATGTTCCTTGGCAAAGGAAAACAGGCAAGCGTATTTTTGATTATGCTACGGACGACGGTGCATTTAGCGGTGTATTGGGCGGATGGAATTTGTTTATGTTTGAAAAATGGGCCAGCGATCCCGAGTTGATTCCTTCAAGTCACCAAGATGCAATCGCTAATCCTCAGAAATATCCCTACCATTCGGCATCCGGTTCGGGTCAACCCTTGGGTACAGCTGTATTTAAAGATCTGAATGGAGACCGTTTAATTGATTCCAACGATATGACTCCTCACGGATATACGGTGATTCCCGAATTAACACCTTCACTAAACGTAGGAGTGGAATGGAACGGTTTTGACGCACGGGCAGTGCTGACCGCTTATCTCAATCGTTCAGTTATGGGACGGGAAAACATGGCTTATTCCGCTTGGGGAAAAATGGGTACGCATGAGGTAGTCAATGCTTGGGGATATTATACGGACGATCCTACAGATCCCCGGAATATAAATGCAAAATATCCGCGCCCTTCTACCAACTCTTTCAACGGAATCGACAGTTCGGGCGAATATCAAAAGAATACCATTTGGCATTTCAACGGAGATTTCTTGTCCTTACGGAATATCGAATTTGGTTATTCTTTGCCTAAAACCCTTATTGCAAAAGCAAATATGACTAAATGCCGTATCTATTTCAGCGGATACAATCTTTATAACTGGAGTCATCTTCCAAAAGGATTTGATCCGGAAAAACCGATGAGTTATGTATGGTGGTATCCTAAAACGAGATCATTCTCTGTAGGTATCAATATTGGTTTCTAATCATCTAACAAGTAAGAAAATGAAAAAGACAGTAATATATATAACACTATTGTTTGCAGGTTTCCTGACCTCATGCGAAGATTTTTTGGACAAAGAATACGATGCTTCTTTGTCGGAAACGCAAACCTTTAATAATACCGAATTGACCAAAGGTTTTTTAGCAAACATTTATACCGCTCTTCCGGATGGCGTTGAAGGATTTGGTGATGCACAATACCGGGGGGCTTTCCGAGATTGTATGACCGATAATGCAATGGCTTGGTGGAATGTAATTTATTATAATAAAGTATTGGAAGATGCATACACAGCGGTAGATCACCCGCTGTTGACTCCCTGGTCCCGGAATTTATATGCTATACGTAAATGCAATCAGTTTTTGAAAAATGCCAAGGCTTCGGTTGTAGGTAACCGGGAGATGAGTGGAGACGACAATCGTCTGTACGACCGGTATTGTGCCGAAGCTCGTTTATTGCGCGCTCTTTACCATTTTGATCTGATCGGCTGGTTTGGAAGCATTCCGGTTATTGGAGAGGATGAAGAGGGGGTGCCTATTGTATTTGACTTGGGTAATCCCGGACAAATGAATATGGAGCGAACACCGGCAGATGAAGCGTTGAAATGGGTGGCGGATCAATGCGATATCGTAAAAGATGCTCTTCCTTTTCGCTACAGTAACGAAACCGAAAATTGGGGTCGCGTGAACGGCGCCGCTGCCTACGCATTGAAAGCCCGGGCGCTTCTTTATCGTGCCTCAAAACTAAATAATCGATCAGAAGATGCGGGACGCTGGAGAGAAGCGGCTGATGCTGCCAATGCTTTCATTACCAAGAATGCTTCCCAAAGTAAACCTTATAAGTTATACAGTACGGGAAATGTGAACAACGATTATTACGAATGCTTCGTAACTAATCCGGTATTCAATGACGAATTTATTTTGTGTCGTTCGGTTTGGAGAACCAATACTATAGAAGCACATTTGGCCCCCTGCGGTTTCGGAGGACAACTCAATGCGGTGGGGCGTACCAATCCGACCCAAAACTTTGTAGATTGTTTTGAAACCATCAACGGAAAACCGATTGATCAGGACCCCTCCTATAATGAGTCTAACCCCTATGTAAATCGCGATCCGCGATTGGATCAGATTGTCTTGCACCAAAATTCCATTTGGGGAGATGTGGAACAGGAAGAAAGCCGCCCGGTAGACGTACGTTACTCCATCGGAGTGGATTATGCTTCGTTGCACGGAGGAACATTGACCGGATATTATGTAAAGAAATTCCTGAATAATATCTCTTTCAAAATACCTTCCGTTCCGGCGCATGCCTGGCCGATCTTCCGATATGGAGAAGTATTGTTGAATGCTGCCGAAGCATATAACGAAGCTTACGGGCCCGATCAGGCTTATAAGTTTGTGAATGAAGTAAGAGCACGTGCGGGAATGCCTCCTTATTCGGGTATGTCGAAGGAACAATTGCGGGAACGTATTCGTAACGAACGCCGGGTAGAACTTTCATTTGAAGATCATCGGTTCTTTGACGAACGCCGTTGGATGTTATTCGAAGGAGTAACACCGGCAAGCGAAAGGAGCTTGCCTCGTTATAAACAAATATATAATTTATATGGAGTGAGGGTAACCGGAGAAGCGGATTCTCCCGAATATAGCTATGGACTTGCCGAATCGCACCCCTTACGGTCATTCAACAGTCCGAAGAACTATTATTTCCCGATACCGGATAATGAAGTGAAACGACTGCCTAATCTGGGACAGAATCCGGGATGGGAAATCGGCTCTTCGGGAAATGGAAATTGAAATAACAATACAGGCTTTTTGATGCAGATCTTTCCGGAGACTGTCTCAATAGGCCGGGCGATCTTTGAATAAGTTACGGATTGTAAGTTTGGGGAAGGAAGAGGGAAGGCACGAAAGAAAGGGAGAAAGCCCCCAGGGCTTTAAGATACATAACCTCGAGTGAGCGAAGCGGAGGGCACTGAAAAAGTTCCTTTTTCTGGAAATTACCCCTTCTGCAAGGCTTTAGAGAAGGGTGAAAACTCCAATTTAGAGGTTTCTCAGTGCCCTCGCGAAGCGTAACCCGGGGAGAAGGTACAATATCCTGCTCATTTCAACCCTAAAGGGTTCTTTTTATAGAGGTGTTTTACCGGGAGCTGACCCAAAAGCCGCAATAAGTCCCGCAGGGGCAAACCCGGGTCATCCGATTAATACGGACCGTTACCGGAAGCTGCACAGCTTTGTAGGCAGGGGCTCAAAGCCCCTGTATAAGATCGGCACTCCTCCGCAAAGGACTCCGTAAGAGTCCAACAAACAACAAGTTAGCCACCTACGGCAGCTTTAGGGGGGAGACATTGGCTTGTTCCGGTGGTCTGAGACCACCGGCTACAAAGCTGCACAGCCTATGGCTGCCGAGAAATCCGACTTGTCTTTTCAGCCGAAAAAGCCTCCCTACCCCACTTCCGACGGTTACGCTCTGCTCACACCGTCGGTTAAATATAAAGGCGTCCCTCACGGGACTTGAGGGGAGGAACTTGCCGATGCCGATATGAAAGCGAACCGCCGGTGGGGCTAACCGAAAAAGGGACTTTTGGGTCAACTCCTTATCCGGGTTTTACCCCTTTTCGGGGTAACTGCATCCGATTCGTAACCTATTTGGAAAATACCCGGACTTTTGAGACAACCTCTTTACATAAACACAACTAAATGAAAAAACATTTAATAAGGATTTACCTGTTATCCTCCATGCTCCTTATTTTAGGGGCATGCAGTGATAATAATGAGAACCAACCCGATTTTATTATAACTGTCGGTACTCCTGCCTACACCGAGTTATCGGCGGATAAAGTGAAACTGACTGCTGTCATTTCCGGTGAAAGCGGTAAGGAAATTATAAAGAAAGGATTCTGTTATGCAACCGACCCGGATCCCGATATTTTTGATAATGTGAAGGAAGTTACCGGTTCGAATAAAGAAATAACCGGGGAACTGACCGGACTATCCCCCCATACCACTTATTATGTGAAAGCTTTTGTGACTGCCGTAAATTCAGACCCGGTTTATTCGGGAGAAATCTCTTTTACCACATTGGAAGGACCCAACATACCAGACGATTATAAAGCGCCCGCCTATCTCGATAATTATATAAATATAACCGATTGGTCGCAACGTCATCTATGGAATCTTGCCAATGTGCACGATCCGACCGTTATGAAAGCGGATGACGGCTATTTTTATATGTACCAAACAGATGCTTCCTACGGGAATGTGCATGCCGCGCACGGTCATTTTCATGCCCGACGTTCCAAAGACTTGGTTAATTGGGAATATTTAGGCGCCACCATGACCGCCACACCTACCTGGGTAAAGGAAAAGTTGAATGAGATACGGACAAGCATGGGATTGGATCCGATACAAAACCCGGTTTACGGGTATTGGGCTCCTACAGCTCGTCAGACTGCACCGGGAAAGTATCGGATGTATTACTGTATAATTATTGATAATTATATCAAATCCGGGTTACCGAATATTCCGGGTAATTTTGATAATTCATGGACCGAACGGGCTTTTATCGGTATGATGGAAACCTCGGATCCCGCATCCAATCGTTGGGAAGATAAGGGATACGTACTTTGTTCTTCTACAGATTTAGGGATGAATGATTGGTATCGCCCGAATGCGTCCGATTGGAACGGCTATTTTAAGTGGAATGCCATCGATCCTTCTCTTATCATCACCGAAACGGGAGAACATTGGCTGATATACGGTTCTTGGCACAGCGGCATTACCGGCATTCAACTTGATCCGGAAAGCGGAAAGCCGATGAATGAACCGGGTAATCCTTGGGAAATTCCTGCCGAATCGGGTTACGGCAAGTTAATCGCTACCCGTGATATACGCAGTCGCTGGCAAGGCAGTGAGGCGCCGGAGATCATTTATAATCCGAAAACGGGTTATTATTATTTATTTATGGCATACGACGAATTGAGTGTAGCTTATAATACCAGGGTAGCTCGTTCTCGCCATATCACAGGACCTTATACGGGTATTGACGGTACCGATGTTACGGCCGGAGGAGAGATGTACCCGGTGGTAACGCACCCTTATAAATTTAAGAACGGTTACGGATGGGTCGGATTGTCTCATTGCGCCGTATTTGATGACGGAAACGGAAACTGGTATTATGCTTCACAAGGCCGTTTTCCTCACAATGTTCCGGGAATTCATGCAAGCAACGCATTGATGATGGGACATGTTCGAAGTATTCGGTGGACCTCTTCCGGCTGGCCGGTAATCATGCCGGAACGTTACGGAGCAGTACCGGAAGTGAAAATTACGGAATCGGAAATAGCGGGGAATTGGGAAGTAATCGATCTGTCCTATGCCTATGGAAGACAAAAAGAAGCTTCCGACGTTACCTTGACTACCGATCGTAAAGTAACTGCCGGAATATGGAAAAACGGTTCCTGGGAGTTTGATTCCGAAAACCAACGGCTTACAATTAACGGAATTGAATTGTGCGTACAACGGGAAGTGGATTGGGAAAGCGAGCCGAGGACTCCGACCCTTGTATTCGGTGGATATAACGGACAAAAAACGTACTGGGGGAAAAAGGTGAACTGAGACTCCTCCCAAAGAGATATTCATTCCTCCTTAAGGAGTCAAAGCACTCTTCCCGGCAGGGGAGAAGAATATCCGTATGCAGGGGAGAAGCAAAACCGCATACGGTTTGACCGGAAAACCGTATGCGGTTTTAAAGACCAACCGTATGCGGTTTTGGGAACCAACCGTATGCGGTTTTAAAGTCAAACCCCACCGAAATCGTGTAGCATTCATTGATCTCTTTTTTCGCAGGTCCGCAGGTTCCGCTAT
>DAIQOU010000070.1:0-13776 GCA_036787725.1 Bacteroidales bacterium | reverse complement strand
ATAAAATTATAGTTATGAAAAGAACTTTTCAACCATCCAACAGAAAGAGAAAAAACAAACACGGCTTCCGCAGCAGAATGGAAACTGCCAACGGACGTCGGGTATTGGCTGCCCGTCGCGCAAAAGGAAGAAAGAAATTGAGTGTATCTGACGAGTACAGCAGATAATACCGGTATATTAAAAATACAAAACGCGGATAACGCGGACTTGACGAATTTCGCGGAAAATTCAAATCTGCGATTTTTTCATATCCGGGTTATTTGCGTTTATTTTTGGTATGTCAAAAATCTTTTTTACATTTGACTTTTCATCAAAGAATCGTTGCAAATTTCGGGCATGCATAGTATTAAATGATAGCCATGCAAAATAAACTTGAGAATACATGAAGGGTTGGAATTTTCTTAAAAATATTTATGTAAAAAATATATTGCTGGCAATCATTATCATTGCCTTATTGGTATTTGTTATTTTGTTAAGCTTAAACATCTATACGAGGCATGGACAAACAGTAGTAATTCCGGATGTACAAGGCCTCCGTCCGGATGAAGCCGCAACTTTTTTTTCTTCCAAAAAATTACGGTACGAAATTATTGATTCGGTATATAATGAACACGCAACTGCGGGAAGTATTGTTCGAACTATTCCCGCCGCCGGCAGCAAAGTAAAAGAAAATAGGATTGTTTTTATAACCGTCAATATGCAAGGAGCTCCTCCTCTCATTATTCCGGATCTTATCGATCAATCACAAAGACAGGCATCTGTCAAACTGACATCCATCGGATTTACCAATGTAAAAATAGAATATGTACCGGGAGCCTATAAAGACTTGGTTGTAGGATTGAAATCAAACGGTAGGGAATTGACTCCGGGAGAAAAAATCCCCATGAATGAACGATTGGTATTACAGATAAGTTCAGGATACGGTTCTTCCTCTGAAGACACAAGTAATTTGGAATTCGAAGAAGAAACCGGTCTTTCCGATGAATCCGAATTTTGAAGAAATGGAAGAATTCTTTGAAGAAATAGAAGAAGTTCCCGATGACCCGGAATATCAAGAAGATTCCAATGAACTTTATGAGCATTTTCGCTTTGTTGCAGACAAAGGACAAAGTTTGTTACGGGTCGATAAATTCTTATTTGTCCGGATCGAAAATGCTTCCAGAAACCGCATCCAACAAGCTGCAGAAGCGGGATATATTTTGGCAAACGGCACGCCTGTCAAATCCAACTATAAGGTAAAACCCAACGATGTAATTACAATTGTAATGGATCGTCCGCGTCGGGAATTAGAAATTATTCCCGAAGATATCCCGTTAGATATCCTTTACGAAGATACAGATCTGATGGTAATCAACAAACCTCCCGGCTTGGTAGTGCATCCCGGTCACGGGAATTACACCGGAACGTTGGTAAACGCCATTGCCCATCATTTGAAAGACAATCCTCAATTTGATGTTAAAGATCCTCGTTTGGGATTGGTTCACAGAATAGATAAAGACACCTCCGGCTTATTGGTTATAGCTAAAAATCCGGATGCCAAAACTAATCTGGGCTTGCAATTTTTCAGAAAAACGACTAAACGGCAATATGTTACTTTAGTTTGGGGTAATCTCAAAGAAGAAAAGGGAAGGATAGAAGGAAATATCGGAAGACACCTCAAAGATAAATTGCAGATGACCGTCTTCCCGAACGGAGAGCACGGCAAACCGGCTGTAACGCATTACCAAGTATTGGAACGATTTGGGTTTGTTACCTTAGTGGAATGTCAATTGGAGACCGGACGAACACATCAGATCCGCGTTCATATGAAATACATGGGTCATCCGGTTTTTAATGACATCCGATATGGTGGAAATGAAATACTGAAAGGAACAACCCATACTAAATATAAGCAATTTGTTTATAACTGTTTTGACATCTGTCCTCGGCAGGCATTACATGCAAGAACCTTGGGATTTATTCATCCGCACACAAAAGATGAAATCTTTTTTGAATCAGAAATTCCTCCGGACATGGCTTCTCTCATTCAGAAGTGGAGAAGTTACGCACATAACGCCGGTTTATAACTTTTATTCCGGAAAAGGCATCAAAGAAAATAAATAATTAACAATATAGAAAGACAGTATTATAATGAAAAGAGAGGCAGAATTTGATGATATTCGTCCTTTTTATGATGAAGAAGTCGGACCAAAAATAAAGGAATTATTGGCAGATCCGGAGTTCAAACGGGTGGTAGAATATATTCGTCCCGATATTGTATGGGACGATTTTAAGACTCTAATGCTTACTTATAAAAACAAGCATGATTTTCAGTTTTCCATCATCAAAGATACCGTATTCGCCGTTACTGCAAAATCATCCGCATCATTAAGCTTCAGCGGGGTGGAGAACGTATCTCCGACCAAAGCTTATACTTATATTTCCAACCATAGGGATATTGTATTGGATGCATCTATCCTCTGTGTGTTGTTGGCTGAAAATGGCTTTGATACTGTAGAAATTGCCATTGGAGACAATTTACTGATCCAACCTTGGATCAGTAATCTGGTTCGATTGAATAAAAGTTTTATTGTAAAAAGAGGCATATCTTCCCGACAAATGTTAGAGGCCTCCTTGCATTTATCTAAATATATTCATTATACTATCCAAGAAAAGAATCAATCGGTTTGGATTGCCCAAAGAGAAGGAAGAGCTAAGAATTCCAATGACAAGACTCAGGAAAGCGTGTTAAAAATGTTAAGTTTAGGCGGAGGAAAAGATTTTCGCGAAAGCATCCGAAAGACCGATATTGCTCCCTTATCTTTATCTTATGAATATGATCCTTGCGATTATTTGAAAGCAAAAGAATTCCAATTAAAAAGAGATAATCCGGATTATAAAAAGTCTCCGCAAGACGACTTGATTAACATGGAGACGGGATTGGTAGGTTTTAAAGGTAATATTCATTTCCGTATCGGTCGCCCCATTAATCCGCAGCTGGACCGGATTAGCTCGGACTTGAGTAAAAGCGAATTGATTACTGCTGTTGCTCATATGATCGATCGGGAAATTTATCTGAATTATAAATTTTACCCGGTTAATTACATTGCCTACGATCGGCTTTGGGGGAACAGAAAGTTTGAAGCTTCTTATACAAAAGAAGATATCGACAATTTTGACATTTATATCCGCAATCAATTAGACAAGATCGATCTGGAGAATAAAGACCTTCCATTTTTAACCGAGAAACTGTTGGAGATGTATGCTTATCCGGTAAGGAACAATCTGTTAGCACAACTACAATAGTTTTCTTCGAAAGTCTCTCCTAAACTATTTAGAGAGAATTATTAGTCATTTTTCAGGGTCTTTGATTCGGATCAATAAGCGTATGCCTGTACATTTCATTTATTTAACGTTTATTCTTGCATTTTCTTTAACAAAACATTTCCATTGTTTGTTTTTAAATTGTATTTTTGCAAAGAGTTTAGTTACTGTAAATGGATATGTAATATATGAAAAAAGTTGTACTATCTGTAACATTGTTGATATTTCTTGCTTTCCAAGCTCCTGTTTTTGCTCAAGACACAGGTATTAGGGGAGGTGACGATATTACCGAACTCGCTCCCGTGGAACTGACGGTTGCGGGGAATCGACTGATTTGGCAGAATGTGCAAGTTGGAAAAAAGATAGAAATTTACAGTATTGTAGGAAAGAAGATGGGAGAAATACCCGTTCACTTCTCTTCCGGAGAATATACATTGAATCTTCCCAAAGGATATTATATCTTCAAAGTAGGAAATGTAGTAAGAAAGTTTGCAATTAATAAACAATGGTAATTAATAATTCCTTGATCAAGGAATAGTATAAGTTCGCAATTCTTTTCGCCATATTTTAGCTTTTCCTTTACACACTCTTTCCATAAGTAACCAAAAATTAGGTCCGTGGTTCATGTGTTTGGTATGACAAAGTTCATGCAACAAAACATAATCAATCAAATGAAGAGGCAATAACATTAAATACAACGATAAATTGATTGTTTTTTTGGAAGAGCAGGATCCCCAACGGGTTTTACTTTTTGTTATTTTAACCGAAGTATAAGTAAATTCGTTTTTGGAAGCCAGTTCGGCTAACCGTTGAGGTAAAAAAACAGATGCTTCTTTACGCAGTTCCATTTCCCGATAAACGCTTAAAGCCGGTTCCGTTTCTTTTATTTTTTTCAGCAAAACACTTTTATAGGACTCTACAAAACGCAGAGCTTCTTTATAACTCCCCGAAACAGGTAATGAAACAAAAATCTGCCCCCCCTTCACCCGGATGGTATAATGTTTGGAGCGAACGTATTTCCTGAATGTTATAACTCCCAATAATTCATGTTCTCGTATTTTATACATAAGTCATTTCATTGTTTTTCGGTCAAGTGTTTCCAGAAACGTTTAGGCATAAACTGTCTTTGCAACTTCAGATTAACCCGCTCTTTTATGGTTACCGATTGTAAATAATCTTTCCACAGCTGACGAAAATCCAATTCATCGGCATCCAATTGTTCCGGGGCAAGTTTTCCGGAAGAAGGCAGAACGAATTGATTAAATCGAACTTCCTCTGTCTTTTCCAAATTGTAATAGTAACCGTATTCTCTTTTTGCATCATAAATTATCCATTGTTGATCGGCAAACCGATCTTCAAAAAAGTCAACGGTAAGAGGTAATACATTATATAACGGTTCTATATAAGCAAAGAAAATATCGTCTTTCGTTTTTTGAAAGCGGATAAACTGGCGCATTCTTTCAGCCTCTCGTCCTACTTTCTTATATATCTTGGAAAGTTCCAATACATCGCGATCCGCAAAATTAAGTTCAATCGATGCTTTTGCTTGGAATGTTTTACGGATATAATTAAAAATCATCCAATCGGTCCGGCTGCTTTCAGACAAAAAGCATACAAATAACATCCTCAAAGCAGAAGGAGATAACAGCTTTTTTAATCCTGTAATCACCCGATCTGCTTTTTTCGGATCAGTTATTACATTAAAATTTTCCCAAAACAGCGGAATTACATCTTCCCCGGCCTGAATCCTCAGAGGAACCTCAGTCCGATAGAATGAGTCAAATACACATGTAAGAAGACCTTCAAAACTGCAATCGTAAGTATAACAAAGCATAATGAATATGCAAATCTATCAATTTTTTTTCACAATAAAAACAGATATCCTCCGGAAGCAATAAGGAGAAGAATATCTCGTTATATAAAAAGCAAAAGTTTTTCTCATGTATAAAAAGCTATATCTTTTTTTGATTTTCTGCACTTTAAGTCTTTGTATATTTTCTCAAAAAAGAAAAGTTCAGAATCAACCTTATGGTGATCATCGTTTGCATCACTTTGGCCTTACCGTGGGATTTAACTTTCAGGATATGATATTAACGAATTCCGGCTTTACCGGCGAGGGCGGAGAAACTTGGTTTTGTGAGATACCTAATTACAACTTGGGCTTCAGTGTAGGTATGATTTCCGATTTATTTTTGAATCCATATATGAATTTAAGAGTAACCCCAACCGTTCATTTCGGAGATCGAGCTTTTATGTTCAAAGAAAAGGAATCGGAAGAACTGTTTAAGACGAATGTCCGATCCAACTATTTGATGTTACCTGTAGATATTAAATTCAGCTCCAGACGTTTGAATAATTATCGTCCTTATTTCTTAGCCGGCTTGTATGCATCGATGGATTTAGGTGCTAAAAAGGATGAACCGATCCGGCTAAAAACGCGTGATTTCGGATTTCAGGTTGGATTTGGTTGTGATTTCTATCTCCCCATTGTAAAAGTTTGCCCCGAAATAAGATTTTATTTCGGTTTATCGGACCTGATAGAAAAAGACAGATCGGATTTAACTGATAAAACCATGCTTAAATATACGGACGCTCTCAGTAAAGGGACTTCCCGTATGGTTGTCGTAACTTTTAATTTTGAATAATCCGAAGATCCTCAACTCCCTGCCAGTTCAACATACAAAAGAATACCGTACGCAGCAAAT
This sequence comes from Bacteroidales bacterium, assembly GCA_036787725.1. GTDB lineage: Bacteria > Bacteroidota > Bacteroidia > Bacteroidales > Azobacteroidaceae > DAIQOU01. The sequence continues at coordinate 7,768 of DAIQOU010000070.1, read as the reverse complement.
ATGGCACTGTCAAAACGGTCAAGGAAACCTCCGTGCCCGGGAAGAGCATTTCCCGAATCTTTCACATCCAATGTCCGTTTAATTAAAGACTCAAAAAGATCTCCCAATGTCCCGAACAACACGACAAAAACACAGATTCCGATCCAATGGAGCAGAGGAATTTCCGGATCCAACCGAGCAAACAGAAAAGCGGGTAAAAGAGCACATACAAAACCGCCCCAAAACCCTTCCCATGATTTTTTTGGCGATATACGTTTGAAAAGTCTGTGTTTCCCGAATTTAGAACCAATCAAATAAGCACCGCTGTCATTGATCCATAAAAATACAAACAATGAAAGGATCAATAAAGGACGATAGGCAATTTCTCCTCCTGCTTGAAATGCAGGGAAATTCAACAATGCAAAAGGCAAGGCGATATACAGCTGACCCAAAAACAAAAATGCAAGATCGGTAATAGGGTCTTCTTTTTTTCGGTATAACTCAATGATCATAGCGACCAACACATAGAAAATGTAAGGAATGAAAACAGAGTGGTCAAAAATACGAGCTGCATATAAATAAACCGAAACAAATAACACCAATCCGCCCAAACAGCCTTCAATCCGGTTTATTCTTGTTTTCTTCCGGTCATTAAGCAATCCGTAAAATTCCCATAAGCAGAGGATAATTACCATCGAAAAGAGACAAAGAAAAGTGTACGGACCAATCAGTATACCTCCTGTTACAAGTGCGACGTAAACGATTCCCGTTAATGCCCGAATAAGGATGTTTTTCATTAAACCGGTTTTATTATTTCGAGAGCAAACATACATAAAAATCCCGGAATGAACAAGATGTCATTTTTCTTGTTGATTGACCTTATTGTTTGCAACAAATTCTTTGGGAGACATATTATAACATTTGTAAAAAACTTTTGTAAAATAAGAGGGGGAATTAAATCCCACATAATAAGCCACTTCATTTATCCGAAGATCGGTCTCGAGTAAGAGTTTGCATGCCTTTTTCAATCTGTAATTTCTCAGGTAATCTCCGGGAGTAACACCGCAAATACTTTTCAATTTACGTTGTAAATTAGATCTGCTGACACACAGAATATCGGCCAATGATTCGATACAAAAATCTCCGGCAATCAAATGTTTCTCAATTTCGTCATTCAACTTAGTCAAAAAGATCTCATCACTTTTATTGGTAGCCAAAGCAGAATAAGAAGTGAGCGGAGAACGATTAAATGTTTCCAATAAAGCCTTTCGGTTATTCAGCAAACTGTTGATTTGAGCCTTCAGGTGATAAGTCGAGAACGGCTTTTCTATAAAAACATCTGCACCTGAATGCAGTCCTTCCACCTTAGTATCGGTTCCGGTTTTAGCAGACAACAAAATGACCGGGATATGGCTGTAATTCGGATCGGATTTGATTCGTCGGGTAAAATCAATTCCATCGATATCCGGCATCATAACATCCGAAATGATGAGGTCATAGCTTTTTTCTTCCAATCGCAGAAGTGCCTCCGATGCATTCAAGGCCGTATCTGTTGTGTATGTACTTTGCAAACTGTTTTTGAGGAATAAAATCATATCGGGGTGATCATCAATGACCAATATATTTTTACCGGAAGAACGGTTTGAACTTTCTGTTTTTTTCTCTTCCGGTTCAGATCCGGAATGCATGTCGGAAAAAGAAAATGTAAAGATCGAACCGGTTGGAACATTATTTTTCACACTGATTTCCCCTTTTAACAATTCCGATAAATGCTTTACTAAAGAAAGCCCGATACCGACCCCGGCATTTTTATTCCCGGCCGGAATCTGATAAAACGGGTCAAATATTCTGCCTTTTAATTCTTCGGAGATACCCGGACCATTATCTTCCACATTGATAACACAATACTTATTTTCATCTTCCCGAAGTCTCAAGAAAATGGTATCACGGGTGAATTTAAGAGCGTTGGTCAACAAATTTCCGACAATCTTCATCAGCGCATCCGAATCGGTAGTTATAATCGGATTACAGTCCTCGGGAATATCCAATATCAAACTGATCTTTCGATTTCCCGTAGTCTTTCTGAAACGTTCAAACAGTTCAATGCAAAGATCTCTTATCCGAATCGGTTCCGGCCTGATCGGGTACTTATCCGCATCCATTTTACGAAAGTCCAACAACTGATCGATCAGTTCGGTAAGCCTCTCGCAGTTTTTTTCTATAATCGATAAATTTTGCTTGGTTTCCGATCCGCCTTCCCCCGACCCGATGATCTCTTCCAACGGGGCATGAATCAAACTTAGAGGCGTTCGTATTTCATGCGTGATATTGGTAAAGAAATCAATCTTCGATTTAAATGCCAAGCTTTCCTGTTCCGCTTTAAATGCTTCCAATTGGACGATTTGCTTCTTCTTGTTCTTGCGGATGAAGAAAAGAATCAACAAGGTAATGGCAATAAGAGCCAAAACCATATAAGAAATTTTCGCAGGTAAACCAAGCCAGAAGGGAGGTAAAATTTCGATTTCAACCAAAGCTCCTTCTTCATTCCATACTCCGTCGTTGTTGGAGCCTTTTACTCTGAAATAATATTTCCCGGGAGCCGGATTGACATACGTAACCTGTTTGTTATTTCCTGCAAAATTCCAGTCGCTATCGATCCCCTCCAATCGATAAGCATATTGATTGTTTTCTTGAGAAATATAACTTAGACTGATATAAGATATAGTAAAAGAAGATTTACCGGAAGGCAGCCTGATCTTTTCTTTTCGGTTCAAGCGGGTCCGAATGTCGCGATCCGTTTCCGCGTCCGACTCTCCCAACAACTTTATACCTGTAATTTTCACGCCGGGAACGACAGTATTTTTATTTTTACTCATTATCAAAGGATAAAAGCAACTGAACCCGTTGATTCCTCCGAAATAAAACTTCCCGTCCGAGGCTTTATAACTTGATTTATAATTAAATTGATTACTTTGAAGACCGTTTTCCTTATCATACAGCCTGTAATTTTCGGGATCGGCTTCATTCCAACAAACCAATCCTCTATTACAACTAAGCCAAAGATTACCGGCCGGGTCATCCAATATTCCATACACTACATTATTGGGAAGTCCGTTGATTTCCGATATATTTTTAAAATTATCCGTTTGGTAGTCATATAAGAAAATACCCTGTCCTTCACTGGAGAAAATAACCCTTTTTTGACTGTCAATGTAAATACTTGTCAGCTTACTGCCTACAATCGGATTGTTTTTGATACGGACCGTATCATAATGAATCCACGTTCCGGTCTCCGGCTCCCGTCTCATGGCGCCCCCTCCGTAAGCAGCCAACCAGAAATTGCCGTAATCGTCTTCCTGCATATCATAAATAAAATGAGTAATTTCGGGTATTCCGGAAAATGATCCGCTTTTTCTATCGTACTTATTTAAACCGACCGGCGTACCGGCGTAAATATCTCCGTTTTTCGTTTTGTATAAAGAAAAGATGCAGTCATCATTCAAGGTGTTTTTATTATTAATGTCGTGTCGGAAATTACGAATAACACCGGTCCGGACATTATAAACATCGATTCCACGGGAAAACGTTCCGATCCACAAATCATCTTCATCCAACAACAGCGCATGGGTATTATGGTAAGAGGTACGAATCGGCTGAGTAAACTCTTTTGTTTTGGTATTAAAATAATTTACTCCTCCGTCTTCCGTTGCGATCCAAAGATTTCCTTGCGAATCTTCCCGGAATTGGCTGACCGCTTTTCCCGACAAAGAACCTTGCAATGCATCCGAATAGTAAGTTTCTACTGTCAATAACGAAGGATTCAGATAATTGATCCCTCCAAAGTAAGTACCGATCCAAATGCCGTCTTCCTTATCCCGAACAATCGCATATACATTTTGGTCACTCAAACTGTGGGGTTGTTTGGGAACATCCAATCGATCGACTGTTTTTTCTTTTATATCAAACAAATACAATCCGTCGTCCGATCCGATTAAGAAAGTGTGTTCGGTATAAGGGAAAAGTGTCCTTACATGGGTAATATAATTCTTCGTATCATTTTTCCCCAAAAAAGAAGTACTTTGACCGGTTTGTTTATTATAAGACCTGATTCCGTCGGCCCAAGTCCCCAACCAGAGATTGGCATTGCGATCTTCCGAAATACACAGTATTTCCCGGGTAGCATTATCGGGATTAAAAAAATTGGGTGCAGCTTCCAATACATTTTCCCGAGAGTTGTATCGGAGTAATCCGTGACGGGTTCCGGCCCATACGGTCCCTACCCTATCGCAATATACAGAAGATATATGTCGGATAGGATGGTTTCGAACCGGCACTTTTTCCAACCGACGGGTTTCAGGTCGGTAGAGAAACATGCCTTGGCTCACGGTTCCGATCCATATATTTCCGGACAAATCCGTTTCCAGAGCATTCACCGCACACTCTATCTCTTCCTTCTCGTTTGTTACCCGGCTGAACCTCTCCGCTGTTTCATCGGTAGGATCCATAATATATATTCCGGCATCCGTTCCGAGATATAATTTCTTGTTCTTTCCTTCGATAATACAACGTATAAAGTTATTACCGATGGATTGGGGATTTTTCGGGTCATGTCGAAATGTACGAAAACCCGTACCGTCAAACCGGTTTAATCCGTCTTTTGTACCAAACCACATAAACCCTTCGGAATCTTGTAAAATACAATAAACCGTACTCTCCGACAACCCGTCATCTACCCGAATGTGTTTGAAATGGAAATTCGAACCTCCTCGAAGCTGAACAAACGGAATCGCCGAAAAGAATATCCCCAACAGAATATAACGAAATAAGAAATGTTTAGCTTTCATGCAGGGTAAAGATACATCAATTCAATGATTTGAAACAGGTCTTAAAGTAAAATTTGAGCAATTAATGGTAAAAACCGGGCAATCCGTTCCAAGTACTTTTTTAATACCGGTCCGAATAGTACATTTGAATAATCCTTCGAGAATACCGGCCATAACGGTTGATTTCGAGAGGGAATAACGAATTAATAAATAGCATATGAAAATTCCTTGTTTATTTTTTTGCCTACTGTTGCTTTTGTCATGTAAGCAGTCGAATAATGCCGGTTCGGCATCCGCCGGTCCCGTTCCTTTTGGAGATCCGTTCATTATGTTATTTGATGATGTATATTATGCCTACGGCACTCATGCCGAAGAAGGGATAGAAGTATATACGTCCGATGATTTGAAAACGTGGAAAAAAGCCCCATCGTTGGCATTGGACAAAAAAGACTCGTGGGGAGACCGTTGGTTCTGGGCTCCCGAAGTATATTACATAAAAGAGAAGAATAAATTTTTCATGTATTATTCTGCCGATGAACACATCTGTGCGGCCACTTCCGACTCTCCTCTCGGTCCTTTTATTCAGTCGGATAAGCGCCCCATGATAGAAGGGGAGAAATGTATCGACAATTCTCTTTTTATAGATGAAGACCAAACTCCCTATCTTTATTTCGACCGATTTAATGACGGCTTAAACATTTGGGTTGCGGAGTTGGAAGAAGATCTCTTAACAATAAAAGCCGGTTCGCTGACCCCATGCATTCATGTTTCTCAACCTTGGGAAGAAGTTTGGCCTCGTGTAAATGAAGGTCCTTTTGTTATTAAACATAAAGATCTCTATTATATGACCTATTCGGCAAACAGCTATGAAAGTCCTTATTACGGAGTAGGATATGCGACCGCATCCTCCCCAAAAGGACCTTGGATCAAGTACGACAAAAATCCCATCCTTCAAAAGCCCGACACACTGGCAGGAGTAGGGCACAGCGCCTTATTCAGAAGCAAAGCAGGACAATTAAAAATAGTATTTCATGCTCACAAAAACCAAACCGAGATCCACCCGCGCGGAATGTATATTGCCGATATTTCATTTACAACGGACTCGATTCCCGAGATGAAAGTTACGGGAGAAATAGAATTTCCCAAACTCAAAGAATAGTTTATTTTACCAAAAAAACATATACAAACGATGAAAATGTACAGCCTCTTTTATTTACTAATCCCGGTCCTCTTCGGATGCTCCGGCGACAAAAAAGATAAGCCGGAAACAACACTCGAATACTTCAACCCGGTAATTTCCCGAAGTTTGCCGGACCCTACCGTTATTAAAGCCGAAGACGGTTTGTTTTATTTATATGCAACGGAAGACACTCGTAATCTCCCTATCTATAAGTCGGAAAACTTAATTGATTGGGAATTTGTCGGAACAGCCTTTACCGAATCTACACGTCCCGATTTCGAACCGGAAGGAGGTCTTTGGGCTCCCGACATCAATCGGATCGGAGACCAATATGTATTGTATTACTCCATGTCCGTATGGGGAGGAGAATGGACTTGCGGCATAGGAGTGGCAGTGGCCGACCGACCCGAAGGTCCGTTCAAAGATTACGGAAAACTGTTCAGGAGCAATGAAATTGAAGTACAAAATTCCATCGACCCTTTTTACATCGAAGAAAACGGGAATCGATACCTTTTCTGGGGAAGTTTTCGAGGTATTTATGCCATACAACTGGCAGAAGACGGCCTGTCTGTTTTGCCGGGAGCCGAGAAAATAAGAATAGCCGGGACAGCTTTCGAAGGAACCTATATCTACCGTAAAGGAGATCATTATTATTTGTTTGCTTCTATCGGGAGCTGTTGCGAAGGAGTAAAGAGTACTTATCAGTTAGTGGTGGGACGATCCTCTTCGTTGTTTGGGCCGTATACGGATAAAACCGGAAAAGATATGGCGAATAACGGATACAGCCTTGTCATCGGTTCCAACTCCCGCTTTGTAGGAAACGGACATTGTTCTGAGATAGTACAAGACAAAGCCGGTAACGATTGGCTTTTTTACCATGGAATAGACACGCAAAATCCTCGAGGCAGGGTATTGTTGCTGGATCAAATCAAATGGGATCAAGAAGGATGGCCTTTTATAGAGGGTAGAGCTCCTTCATTATCGGCACCCAAACCCGCATTTTAAATGCAAAGTTAGAAATGAGAAATGGGTTGACACCTGTATTTTTTATTTCTCATTCCTCTCTTTTAGTTTCTCATTTCCAAGTAGGCTTGATTGGGACATCCGCAGTCTTTACTCGAACGGCATCCCGTAAAAATCAAACTTATAAACAATGCTATTATTAACAGGCGATATTTCATTTTCTTTATTAATTGGGTCCGACTTTTCCGATACAATCCGGTTCAAAGACAAAGGTATCAATAAAAGACGATCCAAACAAACAGTATAGATTTCCCGGCTATCCATCAAGGAAGATTTTACAGGGTAGAAATGAATAGGCAATGAAACTCTCTTTAGTATTTAAAAAAAATACCTTATCGCAGCATAAAAAGATCAAGACCTTATTACGAAGTGATCTTGATCTTCCGAGCAAGAGATCAAGACCCGAGAAGCAAGAGATCAAGATCAAATTAAGGCAGAATCAAGAAAACAGGGAATAAAAAACCATCGGTTCCGGCTCAATTAAACATAATGAAATCAAAATGCAGGGCATAATTAAGCCCGACCATAAACAGGGCTTGAAATAAAGTGTGGATATAAAGATCCGAGCACCTTCAAAAGGCTCCGGAGCGTTTCCGTAAAAAAAACAAGAAAACCGCAAAAGTCAAATAAACACTATTAAGGGCGTTTATTTTTATGAATATCGGAAAGAAAGATATTCTTTTTTCGATTGAGGTCCATCTTCTTAAAAATGAGCCTGACAGTTATTTATACATGAGTTTGATGTCAAAAAAATGAAAACCCG
>DAIQOU010000521.1:0-3694 GCA_036787725.1 Bacteroidales bacterium | reverse complement strand
ATCCTCTTTTGTTTTAGGAAATAAAATAAATCGGGACTAACTAAGAAAGAGGTTAATAGCTATGTTTTGGGTGAATGTTTTTATATTTTGCAATCAGAAAAGAGATTTTCGTATCCTCCAATCATTCGGATAAAGATTATTGGCACGTGTCCCGATATTTTTTGCAAATCCCAACGGAAGGCCGTCAAAAGTTATGGTGACAAATTTTTTGGGAGTTTCATCCGGCAATTGCAAACTCTCTTTTTTCAGGAAAGCGAGAGCTGTATTTTTATCGACTTCAACCGGAGGAAATGATTGCTTATTAAATGAACCGGACATGGCTAATTGATGGTCCGGAACAATGTCTTTCCCTTTTATTTCCCCTATTCGAATTCCCGTATGGACTACATGGAGCGATTCTTTTAATAAATTTATATCCGGATGATGTAATGCGGGAATGGCTGTAATTGTATTGTGGTTATTCTCGAAAAAGAAAGCATCCGGTTGGATTATCTGATTGTATATTTCCGAAGGGATAGGGAGCTTTTTCCTACTCAATCGGAAATCTCGTTTTTTTCGGGAATGTTTGTTTTTTTCCTTGAATGAATAAAAATGTTCCGGCTCCTTTTTCCTTAATACGGCAATAAAAAAACCTTCTCCTTTTGTTTTATGCGGGAAAAAGCGAAAAACCGGAAAATCGTATTTTTTTCCGGAGGAAATTTGCCAATCCGGTTCGATAGTGATGTCTAAAATATCGGCTTCCGGTACTTTAGATATCCAACGGATATTTTCTTCATTTTCTTCTGTGTTGTAAGTGCAAGTACTGTAAATAAGCAGTCCTCCCGGCTTCAGACTATCCCATACATCCGAAATAATTCTTTTTTGGCGATCAGCACATAATTTAACCGTACCGGGAGACCATTCATGAACAGCTTCTTTGTCCTTACGGAACATACCTTCTCCGGAACAGGGTACATCGGCTAATATTATATCAAAATAGGCCGGAATTTTACCTATTTCGGAGGGATCATTATTTGTTACCACGACAGCGGGATTCCCCCATTTAATGATGTTTTCGGTAAGAATTGCGGATCGGGAACGTATTACTTCATTGCATACCAATAAACTTCCTTCAGGTAGTATAGAAGCCAAATGGGTCGATTTTCCTCCCGGAGCAGCACATAAGTCCAATGCTCGAACCGGTTTGTCAATGTAAGTGCTGACTATTTGTTCCATAAACATGGAAGCGGCTTCTTGTACATAATAACAGCCGGCATGCAATAACGGATCAAGTGTAAAAGAAGGTCTTGTAGAAAGGTAGTAAGCATTGGATGCCCATGGAAGCGGCTCGGAAACATAGGAGGTCAATTCCGGAAGTGCCGAAATATCACGTACTTTAAAAGGGTTTAATCGTATGGTGGTAGAAGCCGGTTCATCCAATGCCCGGAAAAAAGCATCAGATTCTCCTTGTAATAGAGAATGCATAGTATGAACAAAGTCTTCCGGAAGTTTCATGTCTGATTTATACTTAATGGTTTATTTTCCCACAAAAATACTACTTTTGTGAAGAAAAGAACACTCTTGAAGGGTCTTCGTTTAGTATTGACTGATTTAATAAAATCAAATGCAACCATCTGTTTTCCTGATTCCCGTACCGTTGGGAGAAACCGAAATAAGCAAAGTAATTCCTCCTTATAATATAGAGGTTATTCGCCGGATTGATTACTTTGTGGTCGAAAATATTCGTACGGCAAGGCGGTTTTTGAAGAAAGTTGATCCCGGGTTCGACATTGATAAGTTAACTTTTTATGTGTTGAATAAGCATACTTCTCCTATGGATATTTCTACATTTTTAACTCCGCTTCATACCGGTCATTCAATAGGAGTTATTTCGGAAGCGGGGTGTCCCGGAGTAGCTGACCCCGGGGCGGACGTAGTAGCGGCAGCTCATCGGTTGGGATTTCCTGTAGTTCCTTTGATAGGGCCTTCTTCTATCTTGCTTGCATTGATGGCTTCCGGATTTAACGGACAGCATTTTGCTTTTCACGGTTATTTGCCTGTCGAAAAAGAAAAAAGAACCGAAGCGATTATGCGTTTGGAGCATCGTATTTATACCGAAGATCAAACTCAACTTTTTATAGAAACGCCCTATCGTAATGGAAAGCTGGTAGAAGACTTACTTAAAATATGCAAACCGGGTACTAAACTTTGTATTGCCGCAGACATTACATGTGCTACGGAATTTATTCAAACCAAACCGATAAAAAACTGGAAAGGGAATATTCCCGATCTTTCAAAACGACCGTGTATATTCTTGTTATATAAATAACAGCCGGAAATATCAATGGTTGTTCAATATCTCGTCCATTATACGAGAGGTACGGGCAGCATCGACTCCCGGCGAAGGACATAGGCCCTGTCCTCGAAGTTCATCCACTATTGTTTGAATCAAGGGTTGTTGTATGTGTTTGGGTGGAGGCACTTCCAAAGATTCTTTTCCTGCATCGGTGAAAAGTTGAAGTGGAGTAAATGCAAAGGTGCTGAATCGGATTTCTCCATGTGTTCCGGTAATGATTACATGATCTCGGACAGAATGCTCGGAGTGTACAAATCCCCATAAGCCGGCTCCCACTACGCCGCTCCGGAATTGAAAGGAGGTCGCAAACGTATCATTTACCCGGTAAAGCCCTCCCCTGTTGACCGAATATCCTGTTGCTTCTGAAATCTCTCCCAATAGAAAGTCCAATATATCTAATGTATGAGGAGCTAAATCATAAAAATATCCTTCTCCCGCTATTTCTTTATTTATTCTCCAAGTGTGTTGATCCCGATTGAAATCAGTAAGTTGTGGTGTTTTCAAAAGCTTCACGTCCACTGTCAGCGGTTTCCCGATTCGTTCGTTGTTCAACCATTCTTTTACTTTTAAGAAATAAGGAAGGGCTCGACGATAGTAAGCAACAAATAAAGGTTGTCCGGTTTCTTTCGATACCCGGATCATTTCCAAACATTCTTTGTAATTCATTGCCATGGGTTTTTCTACATATACCGCCTTTCCTGCTTGTAATGCGCGAATGGCATATTCTTTGTGAGAATTGGGAGGAGTCGCTACATAAATAGCGGTAATCCGGGGATCGTTGAAAAGCATTCCGGCATCTGTATAATAATTCGGAACCTTATGTCTTTCTGCAAAATCTTTTATCTTTTGTCTGTTCCTTCTCATCACGGCCGATAAAAAGGAATGCTTTATTTTATAATGCTTCTAATCTCAATCCTAAAGATCCGTCTAATTTTATCAAAAGAGTACAATATCCGCAGAACGAAGCACAAAATAATAAAACCGAATATGATAAAGGTGTCCAGTTATTAGGTGGCCCCGACAATGTGACTACACCAATCTGGTGGGATAAAAATGCGAATTATTGCACTTCAGCTGATTAGGATATATAATACAAAAACCATTTTGAAGAGGTTGTCTTGTTGAGACAACCTCTTTTCTATTTGTATCCTTTATATAATACCCTCATTTTCAAACGATGCTTGGATTATAAATATTATTGAACAAACTCTAAAATAAAAGAGATTTAGAAAAAACAATATATAACCCTAATAGTCATCCCGTTAAGCAATTATTCAGTCTCTAATTTGTAGAATAGTCAAAAGAAAGCAGGCAGAAATTCAACTAAAGATATTTTTTGTAATTTTAAACCCTAAATTA
>DAIQOU010000520.1:0-3710 GCA_036787725.1 Bacteroidales bacterium | reverse complement strand
TTTTTGGAAAAAAGAAAATAACTGCGTCATTCTTTTTTTGCTTGCTTTTTTTAGAAATTACGTATAAAGGGGAGACACTCACCTGCATAGAGGGGAGACGTTCACCTGCATGGAGGGGAGACATTCACCTGCATACAGGGGAGACGTTCACCTGCATAGGGGGGAGCTTCTCCCCCGTCCAAATGAGAAATTAAAAACCAATCTAAAAAAAATTAAAACTATATTTATGGAATTTTGATTTTTCTTACATCTTATCTGTAAACAATCATAAAAATAAAACGATATGAACCTCAAATCAATTTTAATTCTTGCTTTTATAGCGCTAAGCGGAACAATAACCGCTCAAATTCCTTCTCTTCGGACCACCGGAAGCTCCGAAAATCAAGAAGTATACTTGCAATCGTTGGATATAAAAACGGAAGTTACGGGAACCATAGGAACTACCACTTTTACAATGACCTTCAAAAATCGAACGGGAAAAATACTGGAAGGAGAACTGACCTTTCCGCTTCCGGAAGGAGTTACGGTAAGCAGTTATGCATTGGATATCAACGGAAAAATGCGCCAAGCCGTTCCGGTCGAAAAGGCAAAAGCAACGCGGGTGTTTGAAGAAATAGAACAACGACGGGTCGACCCGGGCCTATTGGAACGTGTAGAGGGAAACAATTTCCGTACTCGTATTTATCCCATTCCGGCCAACGGGACTCGTACCATAACGATCGGATATGAACAGGAATTGCCGGTAACTAACGGAAAACTTACTTTCCGGCTTCCCATGGATTATAAAGAAGCAATCGATCATTTTTCGTTAACTTCTACGGTATGGCAAAGTTGGGGAAAACCCCAAGTAGAAGAAAGTCCCGAAAATGCATTGAGTTTCGATAAAGAAGGAAATAATTATGTGGCTTCTTACCGTCGGGAAAATTTTCGTCCCGAACGATCCCTCGTTTTCTCTTTACCGGTGAGCGAAAGCATACCTCAAGTCCTGATGCAGCCGGCATCGGGAAGTCATTACTTCCTGGCTTCTTGCTCCATTCAACCCAAACAACGCAAAAAACAGTGGAGCGACCAATTGGGAATCATCTGGGATGTATCATTAAGCGGCCTGCAACGAAACATTTCCCAAGAACTGGAATTACTGGACATCATTATAAAGGAAAAGAAAAACCTGACCGTACAACTGTATTTACTTAACAACAAATTCAAACAAACGGGAACTTTCCGGATACAAAACGGAAACTGGAGAGAATTACGCTCTATACTTGAAAAGACCGATTATGACGGAGGTACAGACTATACTCTCATTAAACCCGAAAAATTGTCGGCACAAGAAATACTGTTTTTTTCGGATGGTCTGTCTTCGTTAGGAAAACCGGACATCGTTATCCCCGACCATTCCCGAAAACAGATCCACTGTATCGTCTCCTCTCCCCGCGCCGATTACAGCAGCTTAAACCGGATCGCTTCCCGTTCCGGCGGAAAGTTTATCAACTTAAACGCTTCCTCACCGGAAGAAGTTCGAACAGAATTAACGACCGAATCCTTTCGTTTCTTGGGAATACGTAAACCAAATTCAGTTACGGAAGTATACCCGTCTCTACCGGTTCCCGTTCGCGAAAATTTCTCCATTGCCGGAATTGTATCCGAATACAAGGCCGAAATAACGTTGTTATTCGGTTACGGCTCGCAAGTCGAACTGGAACAAAAAATAATGTTGGATGCAACCCGGGGACATTCGGGTGGAAATATCTATCGTATGTGGGCTCAAAAAAAGATCAGTGAACTGGATATGGATTACGAAAGAAATAAAGAAGAATTGTCAGAACTGGGAATGCAATTCGGAATAGTAACCCGTAATACTTCCTTAATCGTATTGGAAACATTGCAAGATTACATCACCTATGGGATTACTCCTCCGGAAGAACTGCTCCCGCAATACAATCAATGGCGAAAAAGTGAGAGAGAACGACAATTACAACAAGAACAAAACCTGCTGGCAACGGCCAAACGAGCTGCGGAAGTACTAAAACAATGGTGGAATACGGATTTCAAACCTGTTCAACCCAAATATCCCAAGCCGGATAAAGTGGCAAGTGCTCAACGAGTTGCTCCGCAACAACCGGCCGCTTCTGTCGCTACCATTACGAGTGATGATATGATACAAGAAGAAACCGAAATCATGGACTTCGGGGATTCGGATGAGTTGATGAAACGTCCCGCATACATTCCGGAAGCAGCTTTATACGTGGATGAAAGTATTGACGTTGAAGAGAGTGTTGAATTGGAAGAAACCGTTGTTATTTCCGGATTTGCCATGAGGAAAGAAAAAAGCAGACCGACGAATCAACCCCGACCTTTACCGGCATCAAAAGATCCTCAACCGATCATTCGTAAAATCGAGATCAAACAAGACAGTGAGTATATGAAATTACTTACGGGAGACCTCAATAACGATTATCGTAAATACTTGGATATCCGTTCCGAATACATTACTACTCCTACTTTCTATTTTGATATGGCCAATTGGTTCTTCGAACATAACGACAAAGAAAAAGCACTGACCATCCTTACCTGTGTAGCCGATATGGAGTTGGAAAATGCTTCCCTCTTCCGTTTATTGGGATACAGATTAAAAGAATACGGCGAATACGCAGCGGCTGTGTATATTTGTAAGAAAGTAATCGAATGGCGTCCGATGGAACCGCAAAGTTACCGGGACTATGCATTGCTGTTGGCGGATACGGGAGAGAAACAGGCTGCACTGGATTCGTTGTATTCCTTATTAATAAAATCGTACGGAAACAACATCAGCAGCCGAAGCCGCGGAATTGAAGAAGTGGTGGTCACCGAACTCAACCAACTGATCGCCGGCAACCGATTGAGTACTTCCCAAATCGATACAAGTCTGATAAAAGCCATGCCGGTAGATATCCGGGTGGTAATGAACTGGAATATGAACAGTACGGATATCGATCTGCATGTAACGGATCCGACCGGAGAACAATGTTCGTACAAACACAAACAAACTCAATTGGGAGGACGTATCAGCCAAGACATCAGGCAGGGATACGGACCCGAACAATTCATGTTGAAAAAAGCCGTAAAAGGAAAATATGAAGTCTTCGTAAATTATTTCGGGGATTCTCAGGTAAAAGCAGAAGGCCCTTCCACCATCATGCTGGAAGTGTATACTCACTACGGAAGCAAGCAACAACAACGACAAATCATCTGTTTGCAATTATCGAAACAGAGAAATCAAAAAGACGGATTGGTCAAAGTAGCGGAATTTGAATTTTAGGTTCCCGATTGGATTATAACAACGGAAGAGGCGGCTCGAAAAGGTATGAAACAATTGCATACTCTTCGACCCGCCTCTCTATTTATACTTTAACAAATAAGACTTTTTTATTTATTAATCAACACTTTAGCACTCCAACCCGTGCTGCCGGTCAGGATATAAACCCCGGCATTCCGGTCTGCTGTTGAAATGATATGATTGCCGGCAGGTTTATTTGCCGTACAGACCAATTGACCGCTTATGTTGTATAGCTTGATTTGTTCCGCTTCCGGACTGAAGACTTCCATGCCGGTGTTTATTACGGTAATACGAACCGCATCATAAGTTGTTTGTTCCATGGCCGTACCGTAGCGCTCTACCGTAATACCGACTTCTCTCTCTTGCTCAATCAGTACGGTTCCGTCGGACAAGA
>DAIQOU010000519.1:0-3710 GCA_036787725.1 Bacteroidales bacterium | reverse complement strand
AACTCTTCGCTGACCGTACTGCGTACGCCCAATGTCAGGGTAACGTCGGAAGAAAATCTTTCTTCCTTGTAAATCACGTATTTGGAATTGTCGGTTCCTTTTACAAACAGTTGAGGCAGTTCGGCCGCCTCGGGATCGTTTTCGGCATTGACAAACATTTGCGGTACGTTTCGGATCAAGCCGTCTTCTTTCAATACGGCATACGCTTTGCTGACACTTCCTTTCGAACCTTGAACTTGAGTCGTCAGTATGTTTTTTTCCGTTACGGCGGATTTCAGTTGATAGTTGCCCGTCCGGGTTACCGACGCCGAAATCGGGAAGTGCAAATCTACGGTCGATCCCGGAAGCCCCAATGTCTTGATAAAGAAGGATTGGAACGAAGGAATCAATCCTCCTGTCACTCCCGGCGCGGAAGTGTTCCACGGGTGTTCGTACAGACGGTAATAATTTTCTATTACACCTGCATTTTCACTGTAGAACCGGTTGAAATCCAAACTTGAAAGGAAGGGATTTCCGATCATTACATCGACTCCCGCGGGAACGGTAACTTTGAGAGTAAGTTCTCCCATGGCATTGGGAGTCATGCCTTCGGTGATGAAGCGGTAGGCTTCGCCGGCACGGGCAATCGTACCCACAGAATCGGTAAGCGACAAATCATCTGACTTGTAATACTTAAATGTACTGGTTCCGTTTTCGTAGGTATGAATGCGGTGCAGTTCGCTTACCGTTTGGTTCTCGAAATAGGGCAATTCGATGATTCCCTTAAGAGCATTGAGGTTGCTGTGATTGCTTTCACCGGTGAAGGGCTGCATGCGTGCCGCCCAGATGCTGATCCCGTGGTGAGTGTTTTCCATCGGCAGTGCGATGTCGGCTGCGGGAGAATACCAGTCTCCGACCAGACTGCCGTCGTAGGCTTCGGTGGACCGGAATCCCTGTTGCCACAGATTGGGATATCCTCCCACGGAGAAGTCACCCGAAGCGATTTTCTTCAGGGGAGCAGCCAGTGCATACCAGCGGTTGCGCAACATGGGCGTTGCCGAATGCGGATCTCCGTCGGTACGGTAAACATTTGTAGCGCCCTGATAATACCCGAAATTGTATTGTATGTAAGCTTTTTGGTACTCCAGGTAGTTGTGTTTGGCCACTTCCGCACCGAAATGGAAGATAATGTTTTTACAGATCGGATTGGCCACAACGGTGGGGCTCAAATCGGGATATACGGATGAGTTTCCGGGGATGTGTACATCCGCACAGTCTTCGGGATAACAATAGAGGTTTTTGCCCGTTTCGTCTGTCCAGTTGTTGGGGTTGCTCCAGATATAGTCTTCCGGTGTTTTACTCCAGTACATCACTTCGGGAACAGCTGCAATTCTCACCTGATTGGTTTCGGAAGAACCGCATTCGTCCAGGGTGAGTCTTCTGAAATAAGTCAGCCCTTCCAGGGAAGTATGCGTATAACTCATATCGACGGCATCCTCAATATTCGTCCAGTTTGTTCCGTCGGGGCTCGATTGCCATTGGTAAGTGAAGGTGCCCGTACCTCCCGAACTCGGAGTACCGGTAACGGTTACCGTATTTCCTTTACAGGTTTGAGAAATGGCGGTTGAAACAGACCCCGGGATCAACGCATCGGTCACGGTCACGGTTGTTTCTGTCCTGTCGTTAATGAGGTTTTCACAGATACCGTCTCCCATGACGCTCACGTAATAAGAAGTGGCGGCGGTAATTGCCGGAACGGTCAATTCGGCTCCGGTATGAATGGGGGTCGGATCGGTTTGAGAAGTATACCAGCGGAATATCGGGTTAGGAACTTGAGGAGCAGATGCCGTAAATGTGGCGGAGCTTCCGTGACAAACCATTGCGGGACCGCTTACGGCTGCCCGGGCGCTGGGCAATACTTGGACTTGGAGCGTGTTGGGTTCGGTGATTTCAACAAACTCGGAGCCTGCGTTCAATGTGATGTTCACTATGGCATTATTTTTCGCTGTTGAAGCAGCCGTTACGTAAAATTCGGCGCTGTTTTGTCCTGCGGGAATGGTTACCGTTGTCGGAAGATAAGTGAAATCGCTTAAGTCTCCCGTATAAGTAAGATTGATGACGGCATCATGGGCCGGAATTATTCCCTCGGGGAATTTAACTGCAAAAGGATGAGAGCCTCCTTTACATGAATAGAACTTGCCCGAGGCTGGAAAACTTACGGTGGATTTGACGATAAGGGTAGCCGGAGCGCCCAAGGGTAATGTTTTGTGCATTTCAGAGATGGCGTTTCCATCTATTTCCCATTGTCCGCATTGGGTAATGCTTACGGGAATAATCATATCGGCCGTTCCCTGAGGAGCAATCACTCCGTTGGAAAGTTGATAATAATTATTTCCCGGAACGCTGCTTACATCTCTGGAAATAAAGCCGTTGTCGGAATATCCTTCGCGTATTTTCAATCCCGCAAGATCTACTTTAAAACCGATGCCGGATAATTGCTGGGGATTGTAACTGGTATATTTCAAATTCAGGTTAATATCGTCACCCAAATTGGCAATCAGTTTTTTTGAACCGTTCCAAGTATAATCCAGTTCTCCGTCCAGATTGGTGGTGAAGGTAAGTCCCGTATTGATTTTGGATATCTCTCCTCCGGGAAGGTTATCATAAACGACTCCTACCCCGTTATCCCAAATAGAACCTCCGAGACAAGAAGGAACTGTATAGGGTCCGAATTTGAATAAGTTATTTGCAGTGCTGGTAACTACTGTAGAGGCATAAGCATTTAAATAATAAGCAGAATAGGCCCGGTCAAAATTCCGGCCCATGGGAAAGAATGCAATCAAGGAGCCGTTTCCTCTATCGTTAATTCCTCCGGCCAATCGAAGCGATTGTACTTCTGCATCGGTTAAATTTATACTGACATCTACAGTATTGTGCCCCAGATCCGGCACGGTAATGGCAGATCCTCCGTCACATCCGTTTACATAAGCATCCCATCCGTAAGCGAAAGATATATCCGTTCCCGGAGGAATATTGGTTAGATCCAGGGTGGCTTCTTTTACCATATAATCCGGATTGGAAGTGTTATACGTAAATTTCATGATAATGCTGAATGCATTTCCTTCATGCGTGTGAGTAAACGTTTTTGTCCTTTCCTGACGAGTTCCGTTATTGACAATAACATCATTGCCGATTGTAAAAATGTTGGAAGCATATGAGGTAGAGCCGAAACGAATAGCGAAGATGGGAGTAGAACTGTAAAATTGGTTCTCATTGCCATTCCTGAAGATCTGATACATACCGTTGGCTTGCATCCTTATGTCCAGTTGGCCGGTGCCTCCTCCTAACTTAAGGTCATTATTTTGAGCCGGTAGAATCAAGCTTTGAAGCAGTAAAAAAAATACTGCCGGTATCCATAATTTGTATCTGTTTTTCATACGTTATTTTTTATTTTTTGAGTTTGAATATCAAGTTTCTTTCCAAAGCAACTTCTCCGGTTCCGAGAGTATTATAGTGTAAGGTCAGTTCGTCGTCTTTTACGGAATAAGTAAATTGGTAAGTTACCGGTTCCGTACGATTCAACGTAACCGCCAGTTGATCACCTTCTGTATAAAACGTTCCTTTATCGTTGATATTCAAAAATTCGATGGAGCCATTGGTAGAGCAGATACCTATATTATTATCAAAAAAGTAAAGCAATAAAAATAAGTCTTCCGGCAAACCGGTCTTTT
>DAIQOU010000518.1:0-3724 GCA_036787725.1 Bacteroidales bacterium | reverse complement strand
AAATTATAAACTAAAGGATTAAAAATTCAAAAAATGCCTACAATTCAGCAATTAGTAAGAAAGGGAAGGGCAACATTGGAAAAGAAAGGTAAATCGCCGGCATTGGATGCCTGTCCTCAAAGACGAGGTGTTTGTGTGCGGGTTTATACTACAACTCCCAAAAAGCCTAACTCTGCCATGCGTAAAGTTGCGCGTGTTCGTTTGACAAGTATGAAAGAAGTAAATGCTTACATTCCGGGAGAAGGTCACAACCTTCAGGAACACTCCATCGTCTTGGTAAGAGGCGGTCGTGTAAAAGATCTTCCGGGGGTACGTTATCATATTGTACGTGGAACATTAGATACAGCCGGAGTAAACGGACGTACTCAAAGACGCTCTAAATATGGAGTAAAACGCCCGAAAGCCGGAGCAGCAAAAAAATAATAAAAAATCACAATCAAACTGACAAAATTAATTTAAGTATTAAGCAAGTTTGAGTTTTTTGGATAAAAGCAATTATAAGGTTGAGTAAATAAACTCGGCGGAGTTTGTTGAAGAGTACAAAATTGACAGCCCAAAGACGAAAACAAAATTATTAAAAAAATGAGAAAGACAAAGCCAAAAAAGAGACAGGTTCTTCCGGATCCTGTATATGGTGATACTAAGGTTACAAAATTTGTAAACCATTTGATGTATGATGGAAAAAAGAGTATTGCCTTTGAGATATTTTATACTGCTTTGGAAAACGTAAAGGCCAAGTTGCCTAACGAAGAAAAGTCTTCCCTTGAAATCTGGAAACAAGCATTAGATAATATAACCCCGCTTGTTGAAGTAAAATCCCGTCGTATTGGAGGTGCCACCTTCCAAGTTCCCACCGAAATTCGTCCCGATCGCAAAGAATCGGTTTCAATGAAAAATATGATTCAATATTCTCGTAAAAGAGGAGGAAAATCCATGGCCGATAAATTAGCCGCAGAAATAGTAGATGCGTTTAATAGTCAGGGAGGAGCCTTTAAGAGGAAAGAAGATATGCATAGAATGGCAGAGGCTAACAGGGCTTTTGCATATTTTAAGTTTTAAATTTAGCTAAGTAAGGAGTAACAGAATAAAAAAATGGCAAAAGGTTCAGATCAATTACTGAAATTTACAAGAAACCTCGGTATCATGGCTCATATTGATGCCGGAAAGACAACAACATCGGAACGTATTCTTTTTTATACGGGACTTACGCATAAAATAGGAGAGGTTCATGACGGAGCTGCAACCATGGACTGGATGGAGCAGGAGCAGGAAAGAGGTATTACGATAACTTCTGCTGCCACTACTGCCAGTTGGAAATATGCTAACAATACTTATAAAATAAATTTAATAGATACCCCGGGACACGTAGATTTTACGGTTGAGGTAGAACGTTCCCTCCGTATCCTGGATGGAGCGGTGGCTGCATTTTGTGCTGTTGGAGGAGTAGAGCCTCAATCAGAAACAGTATGGCGTCAAGCGGATAAATATAATGTTCCCCGAATTGGTTATGTAAATAAAATGGACCGTTCGGGAGCAAACTTCTTTGAAGTTGTCCGTCAGGTAAAAGACGTATTGGGAGCTAATCCGTGTCCGATCCAAATACCGATCGGTGCTGAAGAGAAATTTAAAGGAGTGGTTGACTTGATCACCATGAAAGCTTATTTCTGGCATGATGAAACTATGGGTGCCGATTATTCTATAGAAGAAATTCCGGTAGAATTTGTTGCAGAAGCAGAAGAATGGAGAGATAAAATGCTTGAGAAGCTGGCAGAATGCGATGATGCTTTGATGGAAAAATATTTCGACGACCCTTCGACCATTACAGACGAAGAAATCAGAAATGCTATCCGTAAAGGTACACTTTCTATGATGATTAATCCCATGATCTGCGGTTCGTCTTTTAAGAATAAAGGAGTCCAATGTTTGTTGGATGCAGCTTGTGCTTATTTACCCAGTCCGGTAGATACACCTGCAATTGAAGGTACAGATCCGGATGATCCCGAGAAAGTAATTGTTCGCCATCCTAATTCAGATGAACCTTTATGTGCATTGGCATTTAAAATTGCAACCGATCCTTATGTGGGACGTCTTTGCTTCTTCCGTGTTTATTCGGGTGAATTGGAGGCCGGTTCTTATGTATATAATACTCGTTCTCTTAAAAAAGAACGGATCTCCCGCTTATTCCAAATGCATTCCAATAAGCAAAATCCCAAGGAATTTATCGGTTGCGGAGATATCGGTGCCGGAGTTGGATTTAAAGACATTCGTACGGGAGATACATTATGTGACGAAAAAGCTCCCATTGTATTGGAATCCATGGATTTCCCCGAGCCTGTAATCGGTATAGCAGTAGAACCCAAAACTCAAAAGGACTTGGATCGTTTGGGAGTCGGCTTGGGTAAGTTGGCAGAAGAAGATCCGACTTTCCGTGTTAAAACGAATGAGGATACCGGTCAAACGGTGATTGAGGGAATGGGCGAATTGCATTTGGAGATCATTATCGATCGTTTAAGACGCGAATTCAAAGTCGAATGTAATCAAGGTCGTCCTCAAGTTTCTTATAAAGAAGCCATTACTAAGTCTATTGAGTTGCGTGAAACTTATAAGAAGCAAACGGGAGGTCGCGGTAAGTATGCGGATATGATTGTTCGCGTTGAGCCTGCCGATGCTGATTTTGAAGGCGAATTGCAGTTTGTAGATGAAGTAAAAGGCGGTAATATTCCTAAAGAATATATTCCTTCCATTCAAAAAGGTTTTGAACGCGCTATGAAGAATGGGGTACTTGCCGGTTATGCATTAGATAAACTGAAGGTTACGGTAATTGACGGATCTTACCATGCAGTTGACTCCGATCAATTGTCTTTTGAAATCTGTGCTATTCAGGCATTCAGAAGTGCCGGCGAAAAGGCAGGTCCTGTATTGAAAGAGCCGATCATGAAAATAGAAGTTATTACTCCCGAAGAAAGCATGGGGGATGTAATCGGTGACTTGAATAAGCGTCGGGGACAAGTAGAAGGAATGGATACAAGCCGTACAGGTGCTCGCATAGTGAAAGCTCATGCGCCTTTGGCAGAAATGTTCGGTTATGTAACTTCTTTACGTACCATTACTTCCGGGCGTGCCACTTCAACCATGACCTTCTCTCATTATGAGGAAGTTTCTCCTTCCATTGCCAAACAGGTATTGACAGAGGTGAAAGGTCGTGTAGATTTAGTAAAATAATATAATAAAAGAGGGAGGAAATGGCTCTTTCCTCTTTTATATTAAATTTAATAATATAAATTATGAGCCAAAAGATTAGAATTAAATTAAAATCGTACGATTACAACTTGGTAGATAAATCTGCCGAAAAGATTGTAAAAACAGTGAAAGCGACCGGTGCAGTAGTAAGCGGCCCCATTCCTTTACCAACGCATAAGCGTATTTTTACTGTAAATCGTTCGACATTCGTAAATAAGAAATCTCGTGAGCAATTCGAGCTTTCTTCTTACAAAAGATTAATTGACATTTACAGTTCTACAGCAAAGACAGTGGACGCTCTGATGAAATTGGAGTTGCCCAGTGGCGTTGAAGTGGAAATTAAAGTATAAATCGAGAAACATAAATTAGAAAGAAATGCCGGGATTATTAGGAAAAAAAATCGGAATGACATCCGTTTTCAGTGCCGATGGAAAAAATCTTCCATGCACTGTTATCGAAGTAGGTCCTTGTGTTGTTACTCAAG
>DAIQOU010000517.1:2169-3726 GCA_036787725.1 Bacteroidales bacterium | reverse complement strand
GTGACAATGATTTTTCCGGTAGACGAACATACGGTATTCCTGTTCGGTTCGGACAAAAAGAAGGTTATAAATGAAAGGAGACCGGTAAAGGAACAATCGGCTTTGTTCTTTCGAAGTCTTGACGGCGGAAGAACATTTGAAAAGCAGGTATTGGGTAAAGGAGAATTGGAATATATTTCCCGTTCGGCGGATCAAAAAACGTTTTATATCGGTTGTGCGCGATTCTCCGAACGGGACGATCGTAAGCCCGGTAATTTCGAGATACTTCGTTCGACCGATCTCGGCGCCGGTTGGGAAGGCGTGTATCTTTTTGAAGATAAACTGGTCGATAAAGTATTGTTTTTTAATGATTCGTTGGGATTTGTATCGGTAATTCAGGATACCTTGGGTTATGATCTGCCTGCCTTGTATCGCACGGAAGACGGAGGAAAGACCTGGAAGTCCGTGCGGGTAAATATGGATAACCGGTCGCTCAACGTAATTACTTCGACGGGAAAAATCCTGGGGCGGTATCTGGACGATACGCCGGGCATTTGGGAATTGGATGTTCATGATTTGAGCTTGAAAGAAGTTCCGTTGGAGATTCCGGCAGGACTGTCGCTTTCGGGTTTTATTCGGTCTGATCCGGTGACGGGCCGGCATTATTGCAAGTTGAGGACGACTCCCGAAGATGACGAGAGCGGCAAGAAAATCGAATACGGTCTGATCTGTGTGGAGACGGGAGAGATAATCAAACTGCCTTCTCCGTCTTATCATTTTTATGTTTACGGCGATTTTATCGTTGTACGAGGTGTTTGTCGTGAAAACCGGTTCATGGCCCGTTACCGGTTCAGTTACAACAAAGGCCGTACATGGCAGGACGAGACTCCGCTCAGTGCCCGCATTGCGGGTCCTCCGGGTTTTTACGGGAAAGGGTATGTTTGGAGTTGGTGTTCGGGCGAAGCGGACGGTAAGTACTGTCCGTTGCTGGTTCGGATTCCTCCGGAGGAAGACCGGTAACGGGCGGCGATATCGACTGTAAAAAGAATAAGCGATGGGAGAATATACATTGAAAGCGGTACTGACGGTAAACGACGGAAACGACCGGACGGAAAGATACATGTATGAAACGGATTGTGTTGTGGAATTGCTGAAAGTCAACGACCGGCATGCCGTTTTTTACGATAAAGAGCTGAAGATGCATTTTGAGAATAAGTCGGCCGTAACTTATCTCTACAGGTTGGAGATCACCGATGCCCGTCTTTCTTTTGAAGGACCGTCGGCCAAAAGCGAAGATTTTCACCGACTGTTGTTTTTTCGTTATGACGGGATTCGTCCTCATATCGATGCCGGAGGGAAATTGATCGGGATCGGGAATACGGGCGAAGCGAAACAAATGTGGAGAAAAATGAGGCGAAAGATCCTTTCGGATTATCGGGGCGGTTATTTGGAGACTTACCTGGATCTGTTGGAAGAAGAGATAGAGAATAATCGTGCTTTTATCGGTGCCATGCGCCGATACCTGCATTTCGGTTTGTTGTTTCCGCACATTCCTCTCGAACATCCGGCAAGGTGGGA
>DAIQOU010000517.1:0-2069 GCA_036787725.1 Bacteroidales bacterium | reverse complement strand
GAAATCGGATGGCATTTCCGATTGAATAAAAAAGGGTAAATAATTAAACAAACAAACAATGTCATGGGAACAAAATCAACAAAACAACAACAAAAGGAAGTGTTGGAAGAACATACCTTCCCGACCAAATGGAACAGCGTATATGAAGAAATCAAGTTCGTATGCGAGAGCGGTAAAGTGTTGTGCGCTTTCTGTTCTTATCCGATCGGGGATTTCAAAGTCACTTCCAATACGTTGGGTTTACAAAACAAACCTTGGGTGACCGTTAAAGACAATACACCTCAAAATTTCATATTCAAAGGAGTTTGCATTCATCCGTCGCAACAAAAACCGTTGTGTCCTCCTCCGCTGTGTAAATCGGTCATCCGGTTGGCCAATTGGCGGCAGTTTTCGGATGTGCACATCGACAAATATTTTGCTTTGGTCAAAGCATCGAGGATCATGTGTCATTGCAGCGGAATGGACGTTACCATCCTTCACAGCGGACAAATCTCGATGCTGACTCACTTTTTGCCGTTTGTACCGAAACGGCTGATCATGGCCAAAGAATATTATCAGATCGACAAGGCAACCGTGTGTTTCGAACTTCGATATGAAGCCGTTTATATGGAATACGGAGACGTTGTTGAAGACAAACCGGTGGATTGGAAGGTAAAGATCGGCGATAAAGAACCCGTAAAATTGGAGACCGTGGAGGAAATCATTGCTACCAAAGCCAAACTGACCGGAAAAGAAATCTATTTTCCCGTTCCCCAAGAATGGCGGTATCAAAAGATATATTTAATCGCTTATATCGAAAAGGATCCTACGGTTCCGGAAGTATGGAGCAAAGAGATTTTTGTTAAGGATCATATCGTGGCGGCGTTTTTCAGAATACAACATAAAAATCCACTCTTTCGTAAGATAGAAAAAGTGGATCAAGCCGGGGGTACTTTAAACTTTTTGGAAGCGACTCCCGTTCACCATCATCAGGGTATGTATAAAGACGGGGATTTGCTGTATATTACGGGAAGTACCGGGTGGGTGCCTTCTTACGTATACAAGATAAGAACGGATGAAGACAACCGATATCATCACTTTGACACATTGAGATTGAACGGAAATATGCGTCCCTACAAACATCCCGGAGGGTTGCAGTCGGCTAACGGTATTTTAGCGGTCGGCATAGAAAAGTATTTCCCGGTTCTCGGTACCCATACGATAAAGGATTCCGTGATTTGTTTTTTTGATATCAACGATAAATACAAAGAACTGGACAATTTACGGCTGCAGGTGAAGGATTTTGCTTCGGCGGTAGGAATTGTGTATTGGAAAGATCAGTGGATTGTGGCTTCTCGAGGAGGAGGACAGGATGTTTCGTTTTATTCGTTTAAAAGCACAAAAAAAGATATTTATCCAGAGCCTTTTGATATAGCCAAAAAGGTTGCCGAGTTTCAAAATTTGAATTTGTTTTTTGATGAAAATGAAGATATCTATTTGTTCGGTATGGGAAAATCAAAAATGGGGGGTGTAGATACCTGCAGGATTTATAAGGTTACGTTGACAGAAGGAACCGAAAAATCTCCGTTGAAATTAGAAAAATTTGAAGCCGTTTGGATTGACAATGACGGTTATCTTCGCCACGATGATCATTTAGGGTATTATGTCAACGGGAAAGCGTTTTCCTGTGAAAACGATACTTCCTTTCATTGGGCATCCTGTGTACATGTGCAACGTCAAAAGACCGGAATTTCCGACTTGGATGATATTCGGAAGGGGCAACCTGATTTTATCGGTAATGAAGATACCGGTTTTTTAGGGAAACTTACCATATTTACGGTGGAGGGAACGGTAAGTTCGGAACGAACGATTCATTATGACCGGGGGAAAAATATGGACAGATATACTGAACAGTTGGATAAATTGGCTGAATTGGAAAGAGAAGGAGAAACTGTTGATTGGGAGGAAGAGTATAAAGAATTGGAGAAAATGTTGGATTACCGAACCGTTTTTATCAATCCGATCATCAAATGCAATACTTTTATGGAAGAAGAAAAAAAATAGGAAGAAGAAAAAATACAAAAATTATG
>DAIQOU010000516.1:0-3729 GCA_036787725.1 Bacteroidales bacterium | reverse complement strand
AACTTAAACAAGAGATTTATTTTTCAAATGAGCTTTTTTTGTATTAAAAATACTCAAAAACAAACGCATATATGTTAAATATTAATCAATAGCAATAATAAAAAACAACATAAAGACAAAAAACAAACGAAAATAAATAAATGTGAATCAATAAATTAGAATAAATTCAAAAAATAATCGTATATGAAAAAATACACAATACTTAAATTTTAACAATTAAACTTTATCTGAAAGCTATCGTTTTACAACTATCGGTAAAAAAGATCTTTTTTAGAGAGAAAAACAAGGTAGTAATCATTAAAAACAGAGTTTTACAATGGAAACGAATAATCATTTACACTTTCATCTTTTGAAAAGAAGTAAAAAATACTTCTTTACTCTGACAATGTTCCTTTTCTATATTACGGGAGCATTTGCTCAGTTGCAGGTAACATTCGACTCTAATGGAGGGAGTAATGTTCCACCTGCTACCGGCTTAAATGCCGGAGACTTGGTTAGCAAGCCGACAGATCCGACTAAACCGGGATTAACCTTTGACGCTTGGTATAAAGAGCCGGCATTTAATAACCCTTGGAATTTTGATGCTGATGTTGTTAATACAGACATAACATTGTATGCACGATGGACAGCAGAAATCACTTTTGATTCCAATGGAGGAAGTTCCGTTGGACCGTTCATGGTTGAAGAAGGAGGCAAACTTCCTAAACCGGCTGATCCAATCTTGTCCGGTCTTACATTCGGCGGATGGTACAAGGAAGCTGATTTCCAAAATCAATGGGACTTCGATAATGATACCGTGGCCGGAAATGCAACCTTATATGCAAGATGGACCGGTATGGTCACTTTTTATTCAGCGGGGACAGCGATTGATTCGGTTACCGTCACGGTTGGAGATACCGTACCCAAACCTATTGATCCGACAAACGGTCCATTTATCTTTCAAGGCTGGCACAAAAATCCTATTGGAGGAGATCCGTGGAATTTCGATACTGATACTGTGGCCGGAAATATGCCATTATATGCTATATGGTCCACTTACGGCGTAATTAAATTTGACTCCAATGGAGGAACTCCGATCGATTCTGTTATTATTAACGTTGGTGATACCGTTCCCCAACCCACTGATCCGACAAATGGAAATCTCATTTTCAACGGATGGTATAAAGAATCTGACCTGCAAAACGAATGGAACTTCAGTACCGACATAGTGGCAGGAAATGCAACCTTATATGCTCAATGGAATGCTATCGTTACATTTGAACCCAATGGAGGAACCGATGTCGAACCGGATACCGTAGCTTTGGGAGACCAAATAACTCCACCGGCTGATCCGACAAAGCAAGGGCTCCATTTTGACGCGTGGTATAAAGAACCGGCATTAACAAACGAATGGGATTTCGCCGTGGATAGTGTTACAGCTGCTACGACATTGTATGCTAAGTGGAATGCTATTGTTACATTTGATCCAACCGGCGGAAGTGCCGTCGACCCGGATACCGTTCCGGAAGGAGGAATGGCTACAAAACCGGCCGATCCTATTCTCAGTGGTGTTGTGTTTGAAGGATGGTATAAAGATACGGGATTACAAAACCCATGGAACTTTGATACCGACATAGTGATTTCAGACACTACTCTATATGCAAAATGGACCAACGAAGCCTCTGTTATATTCGAATCGAATGGAGGAACTCCGGTGGATTCTCTCACCGGCATCACTGTAGGAAGTGTTATTCCCAAACCGGCCCCTCCGACTAAACCAAATCTTTCTTTTGACGGATGGTATAAAGAAGATGCTTTACAAAACGAGTGGGATTTCAATACAGATACCATCGAAGGAAATACAACACTGTATGCTAAATGGGATGCTGTCGTTACTTTCGAATCCAATAGCGGAAGTACCGTAGCTCAAGATACAGTAACAGAGGGTGGAGTAATAACTCAACCGGCCGATCCGACTAAACCGGGACTTACTTTTGACGCTTGGTATAAAGAACCGGCATTCGAAAACGAATGGGATTTTGCAATAGATAGTGTTACTGCTAATATAACATTATATGCCAAATGGAATGCTATTGTCACTTTTGATCCTAATGGTGGAAGTACGGTGAATCCGGATACTGTTCCGGAAGGAAGTAAAGTAACAAAACCGGCAAATCCGACCAATGGTACTCTATTCTTTGATGGATGGTACAACGACTCCGGTTTAGTATATCCTTGGGACTTTGATGCCGACATAGTTACTTCCGACACTACTTTATATGCGAAATGGACCACTGAAGCTACCGTTGCATTTAATTCTAATGGTGGAACTCCGGTTGATTCTATTACAAATCTTTCTATGGGCGCTAAAATTGCCCAACCTGCCGATCCGACAAAACAAGGACTCACATTTGCAGGATGGTATGAAGAGTCAACTTTTGAAAATACATGGAATTTCCTTACGGATACCATATCCTACAATATGACATTATATGCCAGATGGATAGCTAAAATCACTTTTGATTCCAATGGAGGAAGTGAAGTTCCGCCAATCTACGCAAATGAAGGAGATACAGTCACAAAACCGACAGATCCTGTTAAAGAACATTTTGTTTTTGATGGATGGTATCGTGACGAAGCTTTGCAAAACGAATGGAATTTCAGTTCCGACACTGCTATGCAAGATATGACCTTGTATGCTAAGTGGGCAGATAAATTAACTGTTACTTTCGACTCCAGAGGAGGAACTACGGTAGATCCTATTACAGATGTTACTCCGGGAACTACAATTGCCAAACCGGCAGATCCCACGAAAGAGAATGCTGTATTCAACGGATGGTACATCAATGATTCTACTGCTTGGAATTTCGGCATGCCGGGTGATACTGTAAAACAAAACATGACGTTGTATGCTCATTGGCTTGCTGACATAGGAAGTATGAGAATTTCTGAAATAGGAAATCAAGTACACAACGGTATTCCGGTTGAACCTAAACCGACTATTACAGATGGTAATTATATATTGAAAGAAGGAGTTGATTATACGTTGAGTTACTTCAATAATAATGCCCAAGGTACAGGTCTTATGATAATTAACGGTATCGGAAATTATTATGGAACTCACCAAATGAATTTCAATATTACGGAATACGTAGCTCAATACCGACTCATCATTCCGCAAGTAGACGGTATTGTTACAAATCCCGCAGCAGGAACTACCCTTATGTGGGAAGGCACTCGATACTTCTTGGAAATTCATTCATTAGGAAGATCTTCTCTTACTAATATGGTTGTAAAAATGAACGGAACTGTTATCAGACCGGATAGAGAATTAGTCGAATTCGATGATAATCAAATAAAGGTTTATGATTTAGGTATAGCACAACATGATATCACAATTGAAATCACCGGTGTAGTGCCTTATGAGCCAACCAATATTAATGACATTAATGATAACGAGGGAATAAAGATATTTACTTCTGAAAACCAACTTATCGTAGAAACAAACGAACCGACTGACTTGAGAGTTTATTCTATCTCGGGACAATTGTATACTTCTCGTCACATTGCGGAAGGTAGAACTTCTATCTCAATGGAAAAAGGTGTATATATTGTCAATACAGGTAAAAAAACGACAAAAGTTATAGTCAGATAGATAATTTTGATCAACATACCCGAAACCGGGGAATTAAAAAGAATCCGCTCAATTTTTGGGCGGATTCTTTTTAATATTTCTACCCCTCCTCTACA
>DAIQOU010000069.1:0-13907 GCA_036787725.1 Bacteroidales bacterium | reverse complement strand
TACGGTCGGTTACTTCTCTTTATATTAAATAAGTAGCCGGGGGAATGAATCCCCTGCATAGAGGTGAGCCGGTCCCCTGCATAGAGGTGAATCATTCCCCTGCATAGAGGTGAGCCGTTCCCCTGCATGCAGGGGAATTCTTCCCCCGGAGGTTGATTCTTTTCGAGCCTGTTAAAAAAACAAAAATAATCTGCCGATAAATAAAATCATAAGAATCTATATCTGAATAAAATACAGATAATTTGTTATTTATAACCCGGATGTTGTGTTAAATTCGGGTTATCGATCATCGGATGGCCGGCAGATTTGTTGGCAAAAGGAAGCAATTCGACACAATTTTCTTTGAAGCCGTAATAAAGTCCGTCACTTCCGTCCGAAGCCTCGATCCAGTTCGGATATTTTCCTCCGTTTTCGGCAGAACCGGTCGGTTTGGTATAAATGATATTCCCGATTTGAAGCGCATTAAAACCGCGGAGAAATCCAACCGTTTTACGGGCGTTCCCGTTATAAGTGCTGGTATAGGCTTCAAACATATTTGTCGGATACCATTTATCTCCGGTTTCAACAGTAATGCCGTGAGCTCTTACGATTCCGGCAACTTTTGTTTGGAAATCGTCGTATTCACTCGCGTCGGTAGGAACGTTTTTGATAATTGATATTTCGTTTGCATCTGTCAAATCAATATAATCGAGAGCAAGAAATTTATCACCATACTCTTGTGCATCCTTTTGAAATTTATACAAACGGTAAACAGGTACATTGGCATATTCGTTGGCGCGATCGGAAAGATTTTTCATTGCTTGTTTTGCAGTTGTCAATTCTTTAGTCAGACGATTCATTCGGATCAAATCGGTACGAAGATTGAATTCACCGGCAAATTCCCACTTGCGTTCCTGAACAATGGCATCTTCAAAATCTTGTTGACTCGCAGGTAAAGACATGGATCCGATGCCGGCGCGCTCCCTTACTGTTTGTAATGCATCTTTGGCTGCTTGTGTCGGACCGTTATTCAGATAATTTTGGGATTCGGCATACATTAACAACACATCGGAATAGCGTAGGACCGGAATATTGAGATTCCGTTTGGCTGCTTCTTGCGGTTCTACACACCATGAGATGCGGAACTTTCCGGGCATAATACATGAATAGGTTGTGCCTACATCGATCCATGTATCGGTTGCACTTCCTCCATCCAAAAAGTAAATACTGTAGGCAGTACAAGATACATCTCGACGGGTATCGTTTTTGTCAAAAGACAAATAATAGGTCGGCAGCATGAATTGCATGGCTTTACGTGAACCGAATACTCCTCCCCGGCTGCCCGGATGTGCCAAAACACCGAAATTGGAATTGGTGTTGGATCCATACTGAGCCAGTTCCCAAAGCATTTCGGGATTGGTTTCCGAGAAATTACGTTGACAAAAGTTATACCACAAGTGTTGGAAACCGCTCATCCCATTTTTATCTCGAACCAAAGAATTCTCGTTCTTGGCTATGATTTCCTTACAGGCATTATCGGCGATTTGATAAAATTCGCGAACACGGGCTTCATCATTACGACGTGCCATTTTCAAGGTAGAAGGATCATTTGTTTCCAAATTCCAACGTAATGAATACCCTCCCGCATGGAGAGCTGTTCGTGCCAATAAAGCATACGTTCCTTGTTTGGTAAGACGTTCGTAGGTTGAGTATCCGCTTTCGGAGTACCAAGGTATATAATTGACAGCTGTTTGTAAATCGTCAATAATGCGATCATAGATTTCGTCGCGAGGAGAACGCTTCGGATAAAACGTATTTTCATCGTTGGGATCCATCTCTTCCAAGGGAGTCCATACCGCGGGAACGTCACCGTAAATACGAATTAAATTATGATAACAGAAAGCGCGAATAGCCAATGCTTCTCCCATTAATGCATTACGTTTAGCTGTTTCTGTCATTTTATTCAGTCGACTGATAGCAATGTTGGCAGATTCTATGATACGGTACTGTTCTTTATAAATAGTTGTAACGGTATAAGGAGCGGTCGGATCATAAAAGTAGTTGCAAATGTTGTATTTTGAATTATTGGTTGATCCGTCTTCACTCGAATGCATAACAGTCTCACCCATACCTAACTGATAGTACATTTCTTGGTGAATCAGGCCCCGATAGCAACCTTGTAAATACATATCGGCAGTTAATTCGTCAGAAAATACAGTCTCTGTATCGGATGCGTTATAGGAGGGCATATCCAGCCAATCCTCACAGGATGTCATTGCAAAAGCAAACGCAATAACGGATGACATAATGAATGTCTTTTTCATTACATATGATATGATAGCTATTTTTTTCATGATGGGATTGTTTTAATATTTAGAATGTTAAATTAAGTCCGACAACATAACTTCTTGAACGCGGATAAGAAGAGCTGTCATAACCGGGAGTACAGATAACATAGTCGCTGTCACCCGCCGACACTTCCGGATCGTAACCCGAGTAACCGGTAATCGTAGCCAAATTATTTGCCGTAAAATAAACACGTGCATTGGAAATCATTGCTTTTTGCAACCATTTCTTAGGGAATGTATAACCTAAGGTTACTTGTGCCAGACGCAGATAAGAACCATCTTCTACGTAATAAGAAGAAGGATAAGTAATATAACTTGAGTTGGTATTATTTAGATTCCACGTACGGGAAGCTTCATTGGGATTTAATTCTTTCAAACGAGCCAATGAGGTCGCTTTTTGGCCGGTTTCGGGATCAATCAGACGGTAATAATGATTACCGAATTCTTTCGGAACATTTTGATAGAGTGCATAAGGGCTCATACTGTGGTTGGTTGCGTTGTAAATGTCATTTCCAATACTGAATTTCATAAAAACATTCAAGTCGAAACCTTTGTAACTAAAAGTATTGTTGAAACCTCCTATACAATCGGGTGTACCGTTTCCTATTTTGACCAATTGTCGAGTAAACCGGTCACCTTCTTCATTGTCGGCAGCGAATTTAATATCACCGGGAGTGGGTGTTGCGTCTCCAAAAGGTTTAACAACTCCTTCCTTCAATGTCAGCGAACCATCGGCGTTTTGGATAAAATCGTCTGTTGTATAAACGCCTTCATATACATATCCGTACATATCGCCCAATTTTTCGCCTACTACAGCATAGTAGTTTAATGTTCCCGAGCGATTGCTTCCTACCGTGAATGTTTTGGTATCTAATCCTTCTTCCAATGAAATAACTTTGGATTTATTGAAGGCCAGATTCAGATCTGTAGACCAGCGAAAATCTTTTGTTTGTACGTTTACGGTATTGAGGGTAAATTCCCATCCTCGATTACGCATTTTACCTACATTCTGATATTGTTTGGTATATCCTGTTGATGCCGGAATCACGGATGCCATCAACATGTCGCTGATTTCATTATTATACCATTCGGCGGTGAGATTTACACGACTATTGAACAAAGAAACGTCCAGCCCGATATTAGTAGCATGCAAAGTTTCCCATTTCAGGTTTTTATTACCTAATGTAGTGCTTGGTACATAAGCCGGATTACCTATGGTATTGTTGATCGGGTAGTCGGTTTGAGTCATCGTTGTGGTATACAAATTATTGCCTATTCCGTTATTCCCGGTCACACCATATCCCGCACGGAGTTTCAACCCATTCACTGTATTTACGATGTTATTGTCTTTCCAGAAGTTTTCTTCGGAAATACGCCAAGCTCCCGAAACCGAAGGAAAGGTACCCCATTTGTTTCCTTTTGCAAATTTGGATGAACCGTCACCACGAAGTGTGGCAGTCAACAAATAACGTTCGTCAAATGTGTAGTTGATACGAGCGAACAGGGAAACCAATCCGTTACGTGAATGTTTGGCTTCTTTTTCATATATCGTAGCATTGGAGATATCGTCCAGTCCGAAGTTGGGATACGGAAACTGTTTCAGTTTCATGCTGTTTTCTTCCGATTCGTAATAGGTAACTTCATGACCCAACAATACATTTATCTTGTGTTTTTCTGCAACTGTTTGGTTATAGTTCAATGTATTGGTGATTTGGTATCTGTAGAATTCCGAGTTTCCGATGCTGCCGTTAATACCCATGTTTACAGGATCCATAAGGTATGAAGTTGAATTCTCATCTGCAAAAGAAGTGGATTTGCTGTTGGACCAGGAATAATTTCCGGCTGTACGCCATGTGAAGTACTTCAACAAATCAAATTCCACACCGGCGTTGGCAGTGAATAAACGGGTGCGTTTGTTTGAAGTGGAAGCTTCATTTTGTACCAACGGATTAGCGGTATCGTAACCGGAATCCAAACTTGAAAAGTTGGGATAAGTCTGTGTCCGGAGCAGTTCCTCACGAGTAAACATCGTTCCTCCGTGGATTGGTTGAAGAAGAACGTTTTTCATACCGGAATAAGCTCCTCCGCCGTCTCGCGATGTATTGGAAAACATACTGTTGAAATCAAACCGTATTCCTTTATAAAGTTCCGAATTTATTTTAGCGCGAATTGTATTTTTGTCATAACTGTGATTAGCCAGCAAACCGTCCTGACCATTGTAATTATAACTTAATAACACTTGTGTATTTTCACTTCCCGTCGAAATGCTTACATTATGATTCTGGGTCAACGCCGAACCGCCGAATACTTCATCTTGCCAGTTGATACCGTACCCGTTGGTATACCGATCGTTGATGCGGCCATAGACTCCGGTATAGAAATCGGGAGCATCGATTCCCAGACTGTTATCAAAGACATTACTCCATTGGGTGGTTTTTCCTTGCAACTCAGCCATTTCATACTGATATTTTACAAAGTCGCCGGCATTGGATAACATATCGAGCTTTTTGGAAAGACGGTCGAACGAAAAGTAAGTATTATAGGTAACCGAAGTCTTTCCTTTTTTTCCGGATTTCGTAGTAATTAAAATGATACCATTCGATCCGCGAGCTCCGTAAATAGCTGTAGAGGATGCATCTTTTAATACTTCAATACTTTCAATGTCATTGATGTCAATATTGGTGAGTGCATCACTCATCTCAAATCCGTCTACGATATAAAGAGGTGTGGTACTTTGTGTTATGGAGGTACCTCCACGGATGGTAATGTTGATTCCCGCACCCGGAGCCCCTCCGGACGTAACAATATTCACACCTGCTGCCTTGCCTTGCAAAGCCTGTGCAGCAGTTACTGCCGGGACGGATGCCAGTTCGCTGCCCGAAACGGACGAAATGGCACCGGTAAGGTCTTTACGTTTTACTTTTCCATATCCGATCACTACGACTTCTTCCAGTAATTGATCATCGGTAGTGAGAGTAATATTAAATGTACGGGTAGAACCTACAGTCACTTTTTGAATAGTATACCCTACATAGGAAAAGATCAATACACTTTTTTCATTGGGCACATTCAACGTAAAATTTCCATTCATATCTGTAATGGTGCCAATGTTTGTGCCTTCAATGCTGATACCTACACCCGGAAGGGTTTCTACTTCATCCTGTACGGTGCCTGAAACTTTAATACCGGATTGTGCAAAAACATGACTCCATACAAATAATGAAGCAAAGAATAAGCACATCCTCAAAATAACTGTTTTTTGTTTTTTCATCATATAATATTTTATTAAAATTCTTGTTTCGTTAAACAAGAAGGGTTTTAACATAAAAGTAAGTTTAATAAGAATCTATAAACTCCTCCAATAGCAAAGGTATTGAGATAGAAACCATCTATATAATGAAAATTTGACGTTTTGCCTGTATTTTTGAATAATGCATTGATTATCTTGCTGAAAATACTTTTTTGGGAAGCTGGAATATTGTTCATATGAAATGGATAAATGTTTACTGTATTAAAAAAATAATTGAAAGTTTTTTTACTTAACTCAATCTTGTATAACTTTGTGTTATTATGCTTGATTACATAAAAAAATTAAGCCTGATTTGCATATTTCTTTCTTCTCCATTTTTTTCTTTACGAGCTATTGACGGCTTGAAGTTTGAGAATATAACCAATAAAAACGGTTTATCTCATAATACGGTGAGAAGCATCATGCAAGATACGCGAGGATTCATTTGGTTTAGTACCATCAATGGACTGAATCGATATGATGGTCGAGAGTTTGTGGTGATGTTGCCTCAATTCAATTCTTATTTTTTTAATGAAAGTAAGATAAAGAAAACGGTAGAGGACCGGAATGGACGTATCTGGGTACTTTCAACTTCGGGTTTGGTAGATTGTTACGACACTCATACCGAATCTTTTGTTAATTATAACGGAAGAAATAAGCCCGGTATTTATTTAGATATTCAAGTGATGTCAAACGGAGATGTATGGTTGTGGGGAAAGAAAGAAGGAGCATGCCGTATCCGATACGAAGCCGACAAACAAGTCGTGAAGTTATATGATATGAATTCCATTCAGACCAATAACGTGAATTTTGTGTTTGAAGATTCTGAGCGTCAAATTTGGCTGGGAACAGATAGAGAGCTATATCGGATAGATCAAGGTATTCCGGAATATTGTCTAACCGGAGATGACAACCTGAATTTTCAACATGCCAATGAATCGGGTAAATATATTTATTTTTTTACTTGGAATAATAGGATTATTATAGTTGATAAAAATCGGAAAACATATGTCGGTAAAATAGATATTCCTTTCCAGGAAGGAATATTTATAATTAATCACACTGCCGTTCTGAACGAAGATAAAATATTGGTGGCAGGCAAACAGGGGACATATTTATTGCATACGGATGTGCCAGAAATAACAAGCGCAAAAGAAATTTTCGATAATGAGGAATTGAAAGGTACTCGGATATTATTTGATAATAAAGGTGATCCGTGGATATATAATAAGTCAGGCATTATTCGTCGGTATGAGAAAACAACGCAAACATTTAAACAGATCGAACTGATTCCCCCATTCATACTGCCGGTTATTGATTTGGAAAGATATGATATTTGGGTCGATTCGAGAGGTATTGCTTGGATTACAACCTATGGGAACGGGTTATTTGCGTTGGAACCGGATACGGGAATTTTAACTCATTTTACCCGATATAACAGTGGACTTAAAACCAATTATCTTCTGTCTGTATTTGAGGATCGGTCCGGAGAGATATGGGTAGGTACCGAACACACGGGAATCACTAAAATATCGTTGACAAAATACCGAAATGATATATTTTTTCCGGATCCGGATAAGTCAAATCCGGAAAATAAGATAATCAGAACTATTTATCAGGATAAATCGGGAGATATATGGATCGGGACAAAAAGCGGTAATATTTATGTTTTTGATGAAAACTTCCATCCTGAAAATATGTTGCCCCTGTCTCAGGGAATGCCTTATTGTATCACTGAAGATAATCGGGGAAATAAGTGGATAGGAACGAAGGGGAACGGATTATTGATTTTTTCGGAACATACGACCGGATATAGGACTTATGTTCATAATCCTTTTGATACCACGAGCCTTTCTAATAACAGTATATATTCCATATTGATCGATTCGATGCAGAATACATGGATCGGTACTTTTGGAGGAGGGTTATTGTACGTTGATAAGTCTGGAGAAGATCTGACGTTTAAAAGGTTGCCCGGCATAGATGAAAATCAAAAGTTTGTCCGTTGCCTGCTTCAAGATAAGACCGGTAAAATCTGGGTAGGAGGGAATAACGGTATTGTTATTTTTGAATCCGATCGCATTTTTCGGGAACCCGATCACCTTCAACGAATTTATTTTGATCAAAGCAATTCCAATTCTCTCAATCACAACGAGGTGAAATGTATTTTTGAAGACAGTAGCGGCCAAATATGGATCGGAACTTCGGGAGGGGGACTTAATTTGGCTTTAAGGAACGGAACCTCCGATGAATTTCGTTTTATTCATTATACTTCAGAAGACGGATTGGTTAATGATGTTGTACAATCCATAGAAGAAGATGATAACCGTAATTTATGGATAAGTACCGAAAGCGGGGTTTCTAAATTCAACTTAGATACGAAAACGTTTGAGAATTATAATTTCGCTGATACATGGGAGAGCGATTTGTTTTGTGAATCTTCGAGTTTTAAGAGAAGGGATGGAAAACTGATGTTTGGAAGTTATAACGGAATGTATATTTTGGATCCGGCCACTTTTATAAATGATTTCTCTGAGTTACCGGTATTGTTAACCAAGCTTTTTGTAAATGGAATTACTGTTATACCCGGCGGAACGGACTCTCCTCTGAGCAAGAGTATAACGGAAACAGAATCAATCCGATTGAAACATGGGCAAAATTCTTTCAGCATTGAATTCTCTTCTTTAAATTTCAGTGATGAACATTCCGGCAGATATACTTATATTCTTGAAAACTATGATAAGGAGTGGAATCCCATCACTCAATATAATGTAGCTACTTACAAGAATGTACCGACAGGCAACTATATTTTCAGGGTGAAGGGAAGTAATCGATCCGGAGTGATGGTTGATCGAGAAACGGTATTGGAGATAATAGTAGTTCCTCCTTTTTGGAAATCTTCGAAAGCAATAGCTATATATATAATGCTGGTTCTTATGGTTTGTTTTTTTGCCGGAAAACTGATTGTGAAAATGAACAATTTGAATAATGCCGTTGAAGTGGAAAGAAGGTTAACGGAATATCGTTTGCGTTTCTTTACCAATATCTCTCATGAGTTCAGAACTCCGCTAACGATCATCAAGGGAAGTATAGAAAATATGAGTGAGATGAGCCCGTTACCGTCTTCTCTGAAAAAACAGGTTGATATTTTGGAAAAAAGCGCTTCCCGATTGATGAGATTGATTGATCAATTGCTGGAATTCAGGAAAATACAAAAGGAAGAGTTAGAGCTGATACCGGAGAAAACGGAAGCGGTAGGCTTTTTCGCTGATATATATAATATGTTTATAGAAACGGCAGAACGAAATAACGTACATTATACTTTTTCATCTAATAAAGATTCTGCTGTCATTCTAATGGATAGGGGAAAAATGGACAAAGTGGCTTTTAATCTGTTGTCGAATGCTTTTAAACATACTCCGAAAAATGGAAATATTTTCATGAAACTTTATTTTGATGATGAAAATAATCATTGGCAACTGATTGTTTCCGACTCGGGAATCGGAATACCCGCTGATAAGAGAAGCTTGTTATTTCAGCGGTTCAAACAAATAAATTATTCTAAATCCGGGATAGGTATAGGACTTAATCTTACTTATGAATTCGTAAATATGCACCGGGGACAGATCGAATATGCGGATTCGGAATGGGGAGGGGCTTCTTTTATCGTTACAGTTCCCATGGATGAAAGCATATACAGTCAGGAAACTGCTAATTCACATCCATTGGTATCGATCGAATCCGAGGAGATTACAGAGACTATTGAGAATAATGACTTAAAAGAGACTTCTAAAATTTATAAGATTTTAATCATTGAAGATGATGAAGAGATCAGATCATTTTTAAACGAACAATTGAAGAATTCTTTTACTGTATTGACATCTTCGAATGGAAGCCAAGGATTGGAGATTGCTAATAAGGAGCAGCCCGACTTGATTATTTGTGATATAATGATGCCCGAAATGAATGGTTTTGATGTAACTAAAAATCTAAAGTCGAATTTTCATTCCAGTCATATCCCGATTATTCTTCTTACAGCTCATTCATCTATAGAGCATCAGGTGGAAGGTATTGAGGCCGGTGCAGATGCTTATATTGTTAAGCCGTTTAGTACAAAATACCTGATGGCCCGCATCGTGAAACTGATTGAGCAACGGGAAAAACTGCAACATAAATTTTCCCAAGAACCCGGGCTGGGACTGACGACCATTTCTACAACCGACAAGGATAAACAGTTTATAGAAAAGATACATGCCATTATTGAAAAGAACTTAGATAATTCGGAATTTTCTGTAGAAACGTTTGCCCAAGCAGTACATTTGGGGAGAACGATGCTTTATAAAAAAGTGAAAGGCATTACAGGGTATTCTCCCAATGAATATGTGCGGGTAATACGTTTGAAAAGAGCTGCCGAATTGTTAAGAACAACGGATCTGAATGTTTCTGAAATTGCTTATAAAGTAGGATTTAATGATCCGTTTTATTTTAGCCGATGTTTTAAAGAGCAATTTTCGTTGTCGCCTATACAGTTCAGAGCCGGGAAAGAATAATCAACGGTGAAAATTCTGCCTTCCGGAATTCATATGGGATGTTGATAGAGACGAATACCGGAGAGGCAGGCAGTTGTCCGGTAGGTTTATATTGAAAGAGAAAGGCATACTCGGAATGCAGAGGAAAACTGCTTAACAAAGCCGACGGCAGGGGAATGTCTCTCCCCCGGATTGGAGTGAGTTTCTTTTCCTTTCCGGAGCGTACAATTGAGAAGGAGGACGAAAAAAGAGAGCCGAGAAATCACGTTTAAGTAAAGGATAATTATTCCAAAAGAAAAAGATAATACTTTATCGTATATGTAAACATGATTATTTATTTTTGTTCTGAAAAACAATCATGTGCTTTCGAGCCTGTTATTGATTATTAATTACTTGCTGTTATGAAGAAAATAATCACCTTTTTTTTGCTTTTCAACATGTCGCTCCGGTTAACCGGACAGGTATATGTCACTGAAATCCCTTTTGAAAAAGACGAATACTGGTGGGGCGGGGTAGTGGCTTACGGTGCCCGGATGCCTTATTTGCAACCTGTCAATGAATTTGATTTGTCTTTACAGAATTACAATAACCAAGTTGTACCTTTATTCCTTTCCAATAAAGGACGCTATCTTTGGAGCGACCGTCCTTTTACATTTGAGGTAAAAAATCGAATACTTTCTATTCGTTCCGATTACGAACAATTATCGGTTCGCCAAGCTGTTTTACCTACCTTGAGAGGGGCTTATTCAGAAGCTTCACAAAGCTATTTTCCTCCTTCCGGAACATTGCCGGATTCGTTGTTCTTTACGATGCCCCAATACAATACCTGGATTGAATTAATGTATAATCAAAATGAGAAAGACATATTGAATTATGCTCAATCGATTATAGATAACGATTTTCCTCCGGGTGTGTTGATGATTGATGATAATTGGCAGAAATATTACGGCAATTTTGAGTTTAAGCCCGATCGTTTTCCTTCAACGAAAGAAATGATAAAGAAGTTGCACGATAGGGGTTTCAAAGTAATGCTTTGGATTTGCCCTTTTGTCAGTCCCGATAGTCCCGAATTCAGAGATTTGCGAAGTAAAGGCTATCTTATCCGGCAAAAAGGATCCGATGAACCGGCTCTCATTCGTTGGTGGAACGGATTTAGTGCATGTTATGACCTGACCAATCCGGCAGCATTGGAATATTTGATTGATGTATTGAAAAAGATGCAGGTCGAGTATGGGATTGACGGATTCAAATTGGATGCAGGCGATAATTCTTTTTATAATCCGGAACTTATTGACAGTTACAAAAAAGATGCGTTGTCGGTCGATCATACTTTAGCTTGGGCAAAGGTAGGGTTGGAGTTTCCTTTTAATGAATATCGTGCCGGTTGGAAAATGGGGGGACAGCCATTGGTTCAGCGCTTGGGTGATAAAAATTATTCATGGGATGCCCTTCGTTCGTTAGTTCCCGAAATGATTGCTGCCGGGTTGTTGGGCTATGCTTATACATGTCCGGATATGATCGGTGGAGGGCAAATCTCTTCCTTCTTGAATTTGAATGTGTCGGATTTCGATAAGGATTTAATTGTTCGTTCGGCTCAGGTTCATGCTTTGATGCCTATGATGCAGTTTTCGGTAGCCCCTTGGCGCGTATTGGATGGGGAACGGTTGGAAATGGTTCGGAGGGCGGCGCTTCTGCATCAAAAATTCGGTGATTATATTATTGAATGTGCTAAAGATGCTGCCCGTACCGGAGAGCCGATTGTCCGTCATTTGGAATATTCGTTTCCCGGTGAAGAATTTGCCGAATGTAAGGATCAATTTATGTTGGGTGAAAAATATCTGGTGGCGCCTATGGTTGAAAAAGGGGTTCGTCGAACAGTGAAATTACCCAAAGGAAACTGGAAAGACGATCGGGGGAAAACATATAAAGGAGGCGGAACCGTAACCTTGGAGGTTCCGTTGGATCGGTTGGTGTATTTTGAAAAGTTGTGATGAGAGTATAATTATAATCCGAAAAAATACAAAAACATCCAAAATCTCATTTTTTAAACATACAAAACCGACGAACCGATATTCGGTTCGTCGGCTGTTTCAGGCAATACGTTGTTATACGATATACATCTTATCGCTTCATTATTTTTGTTTCAAAAAAGACGGACTCATTTTTTATATTAACGATATAGACTCCCTTTGGAAATTCATTAAACGGAACAAATTCATCGTTTGTAATCTTTTGGATGAGCAGACGGCGACCGGTCATGTCGAAGATAGTGAGGGTTGCATCGGTGATCCCTTTTACACGAAAACCTTCCCGGACGGGATTCGGATAAATCGTCGGTCGATCGGATTCGATTGATTCCGACCCGGTTGATTCCGATGCTTCTTGTGTTATAGTAATCACTTCGGTGCTCCCGTTTCCCGTTACTTGTACGCGGCCGACTCGTTCCTCTCCTTGATTGGCTTGAACCGTAATGTAAAAAGTTCCGTTATTCATGCCGGATTCGTTTTGGATCGTCAACCAATCTCGGGTGGTATGTACATCCCATCGGATATTGGAAAAAACTTCCACTTGCAATGTTTCTCCTTCAGAATCGGTACTGAATTCATTTCCCGACAGATGAAGGAAGTTACTTGCCTTTTGCAGAATATTTATGATTACTGAATTGGAATCTCCGTACCGGAGAATGACTTCTCCTCTTCTTTCGATTCCGGTATTGTTTTCTTTCACCCGAACTGCCAGCTCTCCGGAACTTCTTCCATCGTATGTTTCTACCTCAACCCAATCGGATTTGCTTTCTGCTATCCAATTTGTATTGGATATTACTGTTATGGAATACTCTTTTTCTTGAGCCGATGCGATAATTTCATTCATGGATACTTCCAGGTAGTCCGAAGCTTCCTGAAATACGGTTATCGTAATGGGAGAAAGTCCTTTCCCTTTTACCGTGAGGGAAGAGATGCGTTCACTTCCCGGGTTTTCAAAAATAGTGATTACGGTAGAGCCGGTGCCGCTACCTGTCGGACGGCTTATGTTAATCCACTCGGCATTTGAAGTGATTGTCCATTCTGTATTGGATTCAATTATCAATAACCGATTCTCTTTGTTTTCACTTACATGTAAGACTTCTTCCGATACTTTAATATAGAGAGAAGCTTCTTGGATCACTTGGATTATTTTAGGAGTTTCATTCTCGGCAGAAACGATAATCTCCGCTTTACGTTCCGAATAGAGTCGGTTCGTGTCGCAGAGAACCGAAAAACTTCCGTTCCCCGTTCCTGCCTCCGGAGCCACGGTCAGCCATTCGGCTGCAGTTTGAGCTTCCCACGAGAGCCCGGATATAACATCGATGTATTCTTTTCCGCCCGTCGGACCAAAGCGGAGTGTATCTTCGGATAATTCGAAATCGACAGGTGCTTCTTGTGTAACAAGTACTTTCAATTCCATGTTTCGGGTGCCGACATAGATCGTGTCAATATATTCGGTATTGGTTGTATTTTGTCCTGCTGTAATGGAGAATGTTTTGTCATTACTGCCTTCGGTCGGATTGATTACTAACTGATTGCCGGTGGTGGTAATCTCCCAGTCCGTATTGGATGAGACATCGATAGAAGAGGTTCCTCCATTTGCCGTAAAGTGAACCGAAGTTTCCGACAGACCTATCCGGCTGTAATAATAACCGGTCCATTGAAATAAAGACAAATCACTTGAACCCGGAGCCGAATAATAATTTTCTAAAATCAAGTCTCTCGTATCATTATAAAT
>DAIQOU010000515.1:0-3749 GCA_036787725.1 Bacteroidales bacterium | reverse complement strand
TAAGTGTTTTTTTAACACTCTTGCGGGATTTTATTAAAAAAGCGCTCCTGTTTTAACAATTCCCGGAGTGTTTGCATAACGTTTTTTTGAATAAACTTTAAAACAGCATACCCTTCGTTATTACCATTCATTGGGAAATTATTAAACCTTCATCTTCTTATTGGCAACAATAATCAGAACCGCTTGAGGGATAAAAAGCCAAAATCCGGAAACAGGATCTGCGATACAACCCGCAACGGCAAACAAAAGCATACTATAACCTAAAAATAAAGGAGCCGGCTTTTGTTCTTTGCGCTGATACCGGTTCAACACCTGCCCGAAAAGAATAAGGAGGATACCGCAAATCAGAAACCAAAATGCAAATGCACGGACATAATCATCCGAGACCGTATTGATGAATCCGTCTTTGAGTATATCCGAATAGATTTCATGATTTAATAAAACGGCTGTAATGGTATGCAGTATTCCCGTAATAAGGAGAAACAGACCGCTGTAAGTACCTATTTTCATTTCTTATTAATTTAATCATCATTCTTTTTCAAATACCGGTTGAGTAATGTTCTCATAATTATCTTATGAAACGGTTTCACGGGAAAGAAATATACCCTTCCCCATCGGTTATTAAAATGTACTACAGTCGTTAAAGTAATCGTATTTTCTGTCGGATCCTTCATAACAGATGCTCGGAAATTCAAATGTTTATCATCTTCGCCCATCACAATTTCGTTTTCGTTGTTCTCTATCATGGTAAAAAAAGAAGTCCGTTCCGGATTCGGTCGATCGGTTTTCAAGCCGAAGATTGTTACGATCGAATTCCTCAATCGTAACAATAGAGCAACCCAACCGGGTAATCTCATTAACTCGTTGGAAATGGAAGCCGCACTTTTACTTGTTTTCTTTTTTATTAAATACGTATCGTAATAATCTATGGAATCAAATCCGTTCATTACTGTCGACTTGGGAGGAATCGCGTTCATTTTAATTACATTTTTCATAGGGAAAAGTATTAAAAATTGATAATCGGGTTACCGAATAAAATACTATTCTCCAATCACCGGATAATAACATTTTCTACGGCTATTCGTTTAGAGTAGGGTACTTT
Organism: Bacteroidales bacterium; assembly: GCA_036787725.1. Classification (GTDB taxonomy): domain Bacteria; phylum Bacteroidota; class Bacteroidia; order Bacteroidales; family Azobacteroidaceae; genus DAIQOU01. The sequence continues at coordinate 2,647 of DAIQOU010000515.1, read as the reverse complement.
TATCCCTATCCGATTCTTATTCTTGTTTTTGCATCCATAAGTCGATAATCAGATCAATACCTCGGGCAATTTGTTCCCAACCCTCATCACTTTGCAAATGAATGCCGTTATACACTACAGAAGGTTCTTCCAACAAGGTCAGATAACTGATGGAAGCGGAAATAATGGTTGCCAATGCAGCCACCTCCCGGTGCGGAGAATCGGTTAATCGACTGACCATTTCCACCAGTCGGTAACCGTTTGACTCTCTTTTTTCCCGAAGCTGATTAATAACGGCATGATTACCGGTAAGTTCCCAACGATGAAGCCTCCTCATCGTTACGTCTTCCCGAAGTTGTGCAATCCGATCCCTGAATACCTTTTTAATGAATGGTCCGATCTGGCGGATATCGAATTCATCTGCCGTAATATTAATCCAATAATCCTTTTCCAAGATATACTTCGCTATCAGTTCATCCATGTTTCCGAAATAGCGATATATCAGCATTTTCGATACCCCGGCCCGTTGGGACACCGAATTCACCTTCACATTCTCAAAACCTTCTTCCTTGATAATATCTCCCAGAGCATCCAGAATTTTCCTTTCCGTTAAATGCCGGTCTCTTGATTTTTTATTGTCGGTTTCCATAATTCATCTTGTTACCAAAAGGTAACAACAAAGATATGTTACTTTAGGGTAACAGACAAGATTCTCTTCTCTTTTTTTATAAACATCTATTTATCAACCGCTAAAAAAACATTTCCTCGCCCCTGATAGCAAGAGCGAGGAAACACACACAATAAATACACTAACACCTCTTAAAATATCCGCAGATGGACGATAAATCCTCCCCTCTCCGGATTCAATTTTTTATATACCGGTAACCGGGTTGCAATCCGGCTTTATTCCTAATGGAATCCGAAACCATCGGACCGTTGTTTTCCCACACGTTTCCCGGACCGTTGGCATTTTGCAGAAACTTTTCGGCCGGACACCAATTGTCTTTTACCGTAATAAAGGAACTCCCTTCATCCGTATACAAATAAAACCAATGATGAGGGTCATGAGCATAAGACGGAACATAAATTTCCTCCACCCGATTTTCCGTGATATAGGATTTGGATTGCACCGAAAGTGTATAAATACCGGCCACATCATACATATGTTTACCGTAGTGATGAATATAATTTGCATGAATACGATTATTACGCATACAATTCACCGTTTTGGTCCAAGCCCACCCCACACTGATACCGGTATAAGAAATTTCGGAGATCTCGTTATGTTCTATATTTATGTCCCGCACAAATCCGGCACAAATCCCGACACATCCCCAATCCTCATTGGTTACATCGGTAATGTAATTATTCGAAATGGTTTGATAAGCGCAAAGCTCCCGAATATCTGCCGGATCGTAAGGCAAATGACTTTCCATCCCCGGATCGGACATCTTTCCGATTTGCAACCCATTACCCGCAATGTCCCTAAATACACAACCTACTACTGTATCGTATTGCGAAGCTTTCAAAAAATCCAACCCGCAAGAACCCAGCCGCTCAAAACGACATTCTTCAAACCGGGTATATTGAGCCGCCTCAATCATAACCGCAGCGGGAGGACGCCCGATCCACGCCTGGTTTTCTATTCCGGGATTGAGATTACCCGGCACTCCGGGAGGACGTAATTTATAACCGTCCAACAAATACATGCCCGCCTGTAACGGGACATGTCCTTTTTCGGAAGGACGGATCCATCCGGTATGGCTGAAAGTGATTCCTTTGAATTGAATATACTTGACGGGTCGCTCTAAGGTACCCGTTATTTCTATCAACGTCTCCAATGCAGGCACAAACACTTCTGCCGAACTCATCTCTTCTCCGGTAAGGGGCATATAATATACTTTATTATTTTTCTCATCATAATGCCATTCGCCGGGTTCATCCAACAACTCCAATGCTCCGGTGAGGTAAAATGCAGAATTAAAACCTTCTTTCACCATCGGCTGCGGCCACGGATGTTCAAACTGTATCCTCGATTCGGGATGATGAAACCGGATTCCCGCCGAGTCTCCCCGGACCGTTATCGATTTTATTCGTAAATTGGCAATTTCCCACATCTGATGGATGACCAATTCCGCATCCGTTGATTTTAATATCCGTTGAACGGAAGAAGCAGGAACCCACAATACCTCATTCTTCTTATCATTACTTAATATGCGATCCATCTTATTAAAATCGGAAACATTCCGCGCCCGAATCGCTTTCTTGCCATTCACCCACAGCTGCCTGAATTTAACCCTGTTACCATTAAAATAAGGAACTTCGGTCACCCACATCCGACCCTGTTTTTTCCAACCGGTAACCTGAACTCCTCCGCTCAACACGGGCTTTTCTCCCGAAACCGCCTCTATAATGGTAGGACTTGTTTCCGTTCCCGAATCTTCCGGACGAATGAATACCGGCTCATATAATGCATAATTTCCTCCGGACATTAAAATGCGTACCGATTCATTTTCTCCTACTTTTAACAATCGCCGGGCTTCCCGAGCTTCCCGCAAAGCTGCATGCAAAGTAGCCTTGGGTTCGTTCTTTGTTCCGAGGTTAAAATCGTTTCCCTGAGGAGATACAAAAAGGTCCAATGCTACGGCATAAGGTGTACACAACAATA
>DAIQOU010000514.1:0-3750 GCA_036787725.1 Bacteroidales bacterium | reverse complement strand
TCTTCACATCCCACAAACGGAGCGGAACGTCCATTTTACAGCTGAACTGTTTAACTTCGCCGTCTACCGTAATACGGCACATCAAAGGCAGGTTTCCGTTGGGTTTCTCGTTGCCTTTCTTCACGTAAAATAATACTTTGAATGCTGACCTCATAACTCAATGTTTTTTCCGGTTACAAAATTAGTTATCATTGAGTTATCTGACGGCATGCAAAACTACGCAAAGCGCTGAATAAAAATCCATTAGCAAAGAATTAGCATCGTCATCCAAGTAACGGGATAGTAATGAAACTCCTGCTGCGTTCTGCCTTAATATTCTTTTCTGCCTTTTGCAATATAAAGCAAAACAGAGTGTAACGAACGCTGGTTCAGCTAATTTGCTACACTCTGCTTAAAAATGCTTTCTGCTTAGGAGTTTATTTTATACTTCATTTTTTTATTTCCCGAAAAATTACAATCTTTGTTTTCTATGAATACTACTTTTTTCTCTCCTTTTGCGAGACCGCTATATGTAATGTTAAAACCGATAGGGGCTGTATGTAACCTCCGGTGCAGTTATTGTTATTACCTGGAAAAGAAAGATCTCTATCCTCAAGCGAAAAATTTCACTATGAGTGAAGAACTGTTGGAACGGTTTATAGAGCAATATCTTTCTTCTCAAACAATGCCGCAGGTGCTTTTTACTTGGCATGGAGGCGAAACATTAATGCGAAATATCGGCTTTTATAAAAAAGCATTGGAATTGCAGAAGAAATACGGCAGAGGCAGACAAATTGATAATTGCCTTCAAACTAACGGAACTTTATTGAATGATGATTGGTGTAAATTCTTTAAAGATAATAATTTTTTAATCGGAATTTCGGTGGACGGTCCGCAACATTGCCATGACAAATATCGTAAAACCAGGGATAAACGTCCTTCATTTTATCAGGTAATGAAAGGAATAGCTCTGTTGAAAAAGCACGGAGTAGAATTTAATGTAATGGGAGTGGTAAATGATTACAATGTGGATTTTCCATTGGAATTTTATAACTTCTTTAAATCAATCGATTGCCGTTATATTCAATTTGCGCCTATAGTGGAAAAAATAGGAGAGGAGCCGGCTCCCTGGAACGTTCCTGCCGGTAAATGGGGTGATTTTTTAATAGCTGTTTTCGACGAATGGGTAAAACAGGATGTAGGTACTTTTTATATACAATATTTTGATTCGGTTCTGGCAAATTGGGTAGGAGAACAACCCGGAATATGCACATTGGCCAAAACCTGCGGACATGCCGGCGTAATGGAATTTAACGGAGACATATATAGTTGCGACCATTTTGTTTTTCCCGAATATAAATTGGGAAATATCCGTAATCAATCGCTCACAGAGATGATGTATTCCGATAAACAGTTGAAATTCGGTACGGACAAATACGAAAAACTTCCGAGTCAATGTGATGATTGCGAATTTCTTTTTACCTGCTATGGAGAGTGCCCGAAAAACAGGATTAATAAAACCGACAAAGGAGAATCCGGACTGAATTATTTGTGCGAAGGGTACTATAAGTTTTTTAAACACACCGCTCCCTATATGAATTTTATGAAAAAGGAATTGGAAAACAAACGCCCGCCTGCCAATATTATACAAGCAGTCAGGGATGGTTTGTTTGAATGATCGTTTTCAATCTAAAACCATGAATCATCTTCTCTATAAAAATATGTCGTAAAACATACCGGTTGTTTTTGCCCGGAAAGGATAAATTAACGTCCTTTGTGCTCAGCACGGTTCAGTACGGGCGCTTATACAAAAAACATACAAGCAGATGAAAAAGACTTTTGGACAACAGACTTCGAAGGTGAATCAATTAGCCAATCTGATTAACGGAAAAATTTCTTCCGGAATCTATAAAAAAGGGGATTCCCTTCCTTCTATCAATCAATTAAGCGAATTGTATAATGTATCTCGAGATACGGTATTCAAGGCTTTCTTGGATTTAAAAGAACGGGGAGTAATCAATTCGACTCCGGGAAAAGGATACTACGTAACCGATAAGTTAACCAATATTTTATTGTTGCTGGATGAATACACTACTTTTAAACAGGTACTGTATAATGCTTTTATAAAACGATTATCGGTTCGTTATAAAGTAGATCTCCTTTTTCATCAATACAACGAACGCCTTTTTAATACTATTTTGCGGGAATCGTTGGGGAAATACAATAAATACATTATCATGAATTTCGACAATGAAAAACTCTCCTCTTATCTTTATAAAATAGACGCTTCCAAACTACTTTTACTTGATTTCGGAAAATTCGACAAAAAAGACTATTCTTATATCTGTCAGGATTTTGAACAGGAGTTTTATAATGGTCTTTTGACATTATCCGAACAGTTGAAAAAATACAGAAAATTAATTTTTTTGTTTGGTAAAGATTTATTGCATCCTTCCGGAAGTAAAGAATTTTTTCTGAAATTTTGTAAGGATCACGGGATTGAGGGAGAAATTAGAGATCAAACGGAAGATATTGAAATCCGGAAAGGAGAAGCCTATATCGTTATTCGACAGATGAATGTAGTCAATATTATTAAACAAAGCCGACTTGCCGGCCTGGAATGCGGAAAAGATTTCGGAATTATAGCGTATAATGAGATGCCTTCTTATGAAGTAATAGATAAAGGAATTACTACCTTAAGCATCGACTGGGAATTAATGGGAAATAAAGCTGCCGAATTTGTTCTCTCCGGCAAACAAGTACGGGAATATCTTCCTACACAAGCCCGGTTGAGGAATTCGATATAGAATTTTTTACAGGGAGATAAACGAATCATAATAAGATCATGGAAAACAATAAACAATCGATTCTACAAAAGGACGGAGTTAACTATTTAATACCTTTTATATTAATCACAGCTTGTTTTGCGCTGTGGGGGTTTGCCAATGACATAACAAACCCGATGGTGAAAGCATTTTCTAAAATTTTCCGTATGAGCGTAACGGACGGAACATTGATACAAGTTGCTTTCTATGGAGGCTATTTTGCGATGGCTTTTCCTGCTGCCATGTTTATTCGCAAATTTTCTTATAAAGCAGGGATCCTGTTGGGATTGGGTCTGTATGCAATCGGAGCCTTTTTGTTCATACCGGCAAAAATGACCGGCGAGTATTACCCGTTTCTGATGGCTTATTTTATCCTTACTTGCGGTTTATCTTTTCTGGAAACAAGCGCCAATCCTTACATTCTCTCCATGGGAACGGAAGAAACAGCTACCCGACGGTTGAATCTGGCTCAATCGTTCAACCCGATGGGCTCTTTATTGGGTATGTATGTAGCTATGAAATTCATTCAGGATCGTTTAAATCCGTTGGATACCCAACAACGAAGCCTCTTGAACGATACCGAATTCGAAGCCGTTAAACAAGCTGATTTAAGCGTGTTAATTACTCCGTATGTCATTATCGGATTAGTTATTTTGATGATGTTTCTATTGATTCGTTTTGCCCGCATGCCTAAAAACCAAGATCAATCTCATGAGATAAATTTTATTCCTACATTGAAACGGATCTTTTCCATTCCGCGTTATCGGGAAGGGGTGATTGCTCAGTTTTTTTATGTAGGAGTACAAATTATGTGCTGGACATTTATCATTCAATACGGAACCCGACTTTTCATGTCGCAAGGTATGGACGAAAAAACAGCAGAGGTGCTCTCTCAAAAGTATAATATCGTTGCTATGGTTATTTTCTGTGTCAGCCGTTTTATCTG
>DAIQOU010000513.1:0-3755 GCA_036787725.1 Bacteroidales bacterium | reverse complement strand
ATTATTTATTCCTATAATTGAGAACAAAACGCTATGGTTTTACCCTCGAAACTTTCTCTCGATAAGTACACCCTTCTATGTTTGTTGTATGATTAGATCAATTGACTTTTGCATTTTATTATCATTCTTCTCAAACATAGTATCTTCCATAACACATGTCGTTTTTGAGCCCTCCAATTAGTAATATACAACAACAAGACTCTTTATTAAGTTTATATATTCTCTCTTTTTTCCACACTTAACTCCCTTTCATATTCGTTATATCAATCAATAAATCCTTAAATTTCCTACCTTTGAAAGAGAATGTTTTTTGCTTTTTTAGAATAATTATCACTTATGAATATAAAGTCATTTTTATTATTAATTATTTTATCTGCGTACACTCATGTACAAAGCGAAGTAACAGTGACTCCCCGGATTTACTATCCTGAAGAAAAACTTCAAGGTCCGCCACTAGAAGCAAAGATCGTTCACCTTAATACCTTCACCTCCATTCTGAAAGAGGCACAACGAACTTTTTACGAGTTGGGAGAAAAATCAAGGTTAATATTAAAAGAAGATGTGTTTGAATCGATAAACGTTGATATGTTCAAATATTGCATTATTCAAAAAGACAGTATTTCATATGAGAAAGATGAACAAAGTTATTATTTGCCTGAATGTATTATTTTGTTCGACATTCCCGACATCTCTTCTTTTCCTTCTGAGTTCTATTATATAGTTAAGATAAAAAATCACTTGGAATTAGGACATTGTAAAACAAGAGAAGGCATTAACCGGTATTTATCGACAGAATGCAATGTCCCGGTCGAAGACTCGGTAAATATTGAAAAAGTAGAAGAAACCATCGACTATTTAGAAGGTTTTATCGCGTATGAAGCAGAACAATCGGGACGAGAATAAACCCTTCCGGCTCACACAATAGCAATCAGTACCCCCACCGAATAACTATAGGTGATACCGAAAAAACAAATCCTGCAAGCAGAGAGTTTCATTTATTTACTTTTGATCCGGATTTTTTTTCCTGCGATTTCTCCATATTTCAACCACAGCCGGGATGATTGAGATAACTATAATTGCAACAATAACCAATTGCAAATTTTTACGTACAATCGGTAAGCCTCCAAATAAGAATCCGGCATACGAAAACAAAGAAACCCAAACTACCGCTCCCACTATATTAAAAGTAGCAAAACGCGAATAACTCATATGCCCCATTCCGGCCACAAAAGGAGCAAATGTTCGGATAATAGGAATAAAACGAGCTAAAATAATGGTCTTCCCCCCATGTTTTTCGTAGAAAGCATGCGTTTTCTCCAAATAAGATTGTCGAAATATCTTTGAATTAGGATTGCTAAATAATTTTTTTCCAAAAAAACGACCAATAAAATAATTGGTAGCATCTCCCAAAATAGCAGCAGAAATTAAAAGAATAACAATCAAATGAATATTTATATCATTAGCAGGCAAAGCTGCCAACGTCCCGGCTACAAACAGCAAAGAATCTCCCGGTAGAAAAGGAGTCACCACTAATCCGGTCTCACAAAAAATAATAAGAAATAAAATTGCGTAAATCCAAACTCCGTATTCGGCAACCAAATAATTCAGGTGAACATCAATATGAAGTATAAAGTCAATTAAAAACCGGATATATTCCATTTTTGTTAAGCAATAAAAAACATCCACTATTTTATAATAGCGGATGTTCTTGAGTAATCAATAATCTTGTTCCAACAACCAAGCATCCTGAAAGTCAGGATAATATTTAGTCTTTATATCATTTCGTTCTTTCCTTGCCGAATTACGATCATCATACGAAGCTACAATCACCCGATACATTTGCCTTTCATTCTGCGCTAAGATAACATTATATCCGTCTCGTTCCATCCGTTCCTTCAAAGAAGTCGCATTGGTTTTATTGATGAAACTTCCCACAACTACGTTATATCTTCTTAAGCGATTGGTATCAATCTCATCTACTGCCGTAACTTTTTCTTTTTGAAAAGCTACCGGTTCGGTAGTAACCGTTTGTTTTGGCTTTGAAACAGGAACCACTTCTTCTATTTCTTCATTATTTCCTTCATTCATTTCTCTTTCCTTGGCTTTCTCGTAAGCCGCTTTATATGCACTCTCCTTAGACTTACAAGCTCCCAAGGATAATAAAAATATAAAGATTAATCCTATTAAACTGAATTTTGACTTCATGACTTAATTATTTTAATGTTTCATATTGGGGGCAAATATAAGGATTAATTTACTTTCCTCGAACATACCCTAAAACTTTTTAAAAGTAAACTGCTCCGGACCGCGGGTCAATGTCAATTTATTATGGGAAGGACCGGAAATTTTAAAAGAACGACCCAACATAATATACCCTTCTTCATCCCGACTGATTGTATCCCAACCTATCACATTATATGATCCGTAATAAGCTTTCACATCATTAATGCGTCCGTATTTACAGTCCAGTTTCAAATCAATAGCTGTATCACCATACAGAGTATAATAACCGTAAATACCCAAAATACTGTCCTTATTCAAATAGATCTGATATTGAAATAAATTATTCTGAAAATTATAAAAAACAGTATCCCCTTCCATCAACTGCCATTTTCCTTGTATTTTAGCTGCATACCCGTCTATATCAACTAATACCTTATCGCAAGAAAGAAAACAAACCATACAAGCAAGCAAAACAAAAAAAGATTTCATACACTATTTTTTTATTTTTACACTAAAAGTGGAATGAAATGAACTTCATAACATTCCTTTTGTACTGGGTAATTCATAACAAAATATATCCCGCTTTATGGCCATTTTCAACGCACGAGCAAAAGATTTGAAAATACCTTCTATTTTATGGTGTTCATTCTCTCCTTGTGCACGGATATCCAAATTCATTTTACCGGCATCACTAAGCGATTTGAAGAAATGAAAAAACATCTCTGTAGGCACATCTCCGATTTTTTCTCTATGAAATTCAGCTTTCCAATTAATCCAGGGACGCCCGCCAAAGTCCAAAGATGTTAAACACAGACAGTCATCCATGGGCAAACAAAACCCATAGCGTTCAATTCCTCTTTTATCTCCCAAGGCTCGCCCCAGTACTTCTCCCAACGCAATTCCCGTGTCTTCAATGGTATGATGCTCATCGACATGCAGATCACCGATAGTCCGTATTGTTAAATCAATACCGGAATGTTTGGCTATTTGATCAAGCATATGATCAAAAAAGCCCAAGCCGGTGGAAATTTCACTTTTCCCGTTTCCGTCCAAATTGATTTCAACATAAATATCTGTTTCTTTGGTTTTTCTGTGAGCAACAGCAGTCCGCTCTTTCGCAAATAAAACCTCGCTTACCTTATCCCAATCACGGGTAGTTAATACACATACCGATTGGAGATCATCTCGATCTGCAGGAAACGAGTCATTCAAGTATATAGCTTTACATCCCAAGTTCTTAGCCAGTTCCATATCGGTTAACCGATCTCCTATAACAAAAGAATGTTCCAAATCATACTCTTCCGAAAAATAATGTTTAAGCATCCCTATACCCGGTTTACGAGTAGGCAAATTATCTTCCGGAAACGAACGATCAATCAATACTTCACTAAATATAACACCCTCATTTTCGAATGCTTTCAATATTTTATTATGAGTCGGCCAAAATGTTTCTTCCGGAAATGAATCGGTACCCAATCCATCCTGATTGGTAACCATTACCAGCTCAAAATCTAATTTTTCGGATATAAAAT